>SKWP01000181.1 GCA_007128865.1 Paracoccaceae bacterium | reverse complement strand
GATGTCAGGCCGAAAAGCTCTGCATCCGCGATCCGCCGCGCCAGATCGATCCCGCTGACGATATTGCCCCACTGGTCCGATCCGCCCATCTGCAGCAGGCAGCCATGGCGACGGTAAAGCTCCACGAAATCATAGGCCTGCAGGATCATGTAGTTGAATTCGAGAAAGCTCAGCGACTGTTCGCGGTCCAGCCGCGATTTCACGCTCTCGAAGCTCAGCATTCGGTTGACGCTGAAATGCCGCCCCACGTCGCGCAGGAAATCGAGATAGTTCAGCCCGTCCAGCCATTCGGCATTGTCGAGCATGATCGCGCCGGACGGGCCGGCGTCATAGCGCAGGTAGCGCGCAAAGACCTGCCGCATCCCGGCGATGTTGGCGGCAATCTGCTCGGGCCCCAGCAGCGGCCGTTCCTCGGACCGGAACGAGGGATCGCCCACCTTGGTGGTGCCGCCGCCCATCAGGGTGATCGGCTTGTGCCCGGTCTTCTGCAGCCAGCGCAGCATCATGATGTTCAGCAGATGCCCCACATGCAGCGATTGCGCGGTGGCGTCATAACCGATGTAGGCGGGCACAACGCCGCGGCTCAGCGCCTCGTCCAGCCCCTGAAGATCGGTGCAGTCGGCCAGGTAGCCGCGCGTGATCATCACCTGCAGGAAATCGGATTTCGGATGGTAGCGCATGCGCGGATCGTCCATTCTGTGGCCGGAAACACCCCCCTGCGCGTTCCGTTCCGGGCCGGGCGCGGACGCGAGGCGGGCCATCCGCCGTCTATATCGACAGCGGTGACGGAGGAAAAGGGCATGAATCCCGACCAACCGCAGTGGGTTCTCGGGCTGGCGGGCAATGATCGCGGCATCCGGGCCGCGCTGGTGCAGACCGACGGGGCGCGGATTGCAGCACTCGGCCCCGGGGCCGGCCGCGCATGGTCGCGCGCCGAGGCACGCCAGCTTGCCATCGGCGGTGCGGCCGCGGCGGAACTGGCCGAAACCGCCGCGGCGGCCCTGGCCACGGCGCTCTGCGCGCGCAGCGATGCCCCCCTGCCGGTGCTGGCCGGGCTGGAGATCAATACAGCCGTCGCCCCCGACGCGCGGATCATCGCCGAGATACTCGGCCTGCCGGTGGTGTGGGATTTCCGCAGCGCCGACCGTGCCCTCGGCGGTGCGGGGCGGCCGCTGGCACCGGCCTTCCTGCACGCACTCGCCCGCTGGCGCGCAACGCCGCTGCCGGTTGCCTTCCTGCATCTGGGCCGGCTTGCAACGCTCTGCCATGCCGATCCGGCCGGGGCTGACCCCGGCGCCGGGCAAACGCTTGCAGCCCTCGATGCCGGCCCCGGCCCCGGCATGCTGCCGCCCCGGGCAACCGGCGACGCCACCGGCAATGTGGTCAAGGAGATCGTGCAGATGGCCCGCGATGCCGGCTTCCGGGCACGGATGCCGCCACGCCACATCACCGCCGCCGAGCTTGCCGGGCTGGGCGCCGCCCTTGCCGGCCTGGGCGCGGCCGATGCCGCCGCGACCCTGCACGCGCTGGTGGCCGATTGCGTGGCCGATGCGCTTGGCCTGCTTCCCGCCCGGCCCGCCGAGCTGCTTCTGACCGGCCCCGGCCGCCGTGACGCACCGCTGCGCCGGGCGCTGGCCGGCAGCCTGCCGGTGCCGGTGCGCAGCATCGAGGATGCCGGGCTGGACGATGGCTGGCTCACCGCCGCTTCGCTGGCCCATCTGGCGGTGCGCATCCGCCGCGGCCTGCCCACCAGCTTTGCCGCCACCACCGGTGTCGCGGCGGCGGTGGGCGGCGGCCAGATCGCACGGCCGGCCCCGGCACCTCCCGCCTGACGCGGGTTCAGCGCAGGATCAGCTCGTCGGCGCGCATCATCCCCAGAACATCGCGCGCCCGCTCGTCCAGCAGGTCAAGGTCGAGAAACCCGTCCGACAGCCGCCGGGTCCGGTTCTCGATCACCGCAAGCTCGCCTGACAGCCGGTCGCGGGTCTGGCGCAGGGCGACGATCTCGGCCTCGATCTGCACCCGCTGGAACAACCCGTGGTTGCCCTGAACCGCGGCAAAGGCAAAATAGGCGCCCAGTGCACCCGCAAGGGTGAAATAGGCCGCCGCGCCCAGCGCCGGTGTGCCGCCCGCCTGCATCCGTTCCTGCCTCCTGCCGCAGGTCTTCTGCCTGCCGAAACCCAGAATGGCACAGGTGATTCGCCCTGCAAACCCCAAAAACGCAATACCGAATCCGTATCGTGCCGCTGCCGCGCCCCGGCGCGCCGGGGTGGGTGGGCGGGCGGCGTGCCGGGGCGCGGCAGCCCCGTATCAGCCGGCGCGCAACACCGTGCTGCCGGCATAGCGTGCGGTCTCGCCGAGGGCTTCCTCGATGCGGATCAGCTGGTTGTACTTCGCCAGCCGATCCGAACGCGCAAGGCTGCCGGTCTTGATCTGGCCGCAGTTGGTGGCCACCGCCAGGTCGGCGATGGTGGCATCCTCGGTTTCGCCGGACCGGTGCGACATCACGCAGGCAAATCCGGCCCGATGCGCCATCTCCACCGCCTCCAGGGTTTCGGTCAGGGTGCCGATCTGGTTCACCTTGACCAGCAGCGCATTGCCGCAACGCCTTGCTATCCCCTGCGAAAGCCGCTCCGGATTGGTCACGAAAAGATCGTCGCCAACAAGTCGCACGCGTTCGCCCAGCGCTTCGGTCAGCGCCGCCCAGCCTTCCCAGTCGTCCTCGGCGCAGCCATCCTCGATCGAGGCGATCGGATAGTCGCGCACCAATGCCTCCAGATAGGCGACATTTTCCTGCGCCGACAGCACCAGCCCTTCGCCCGCCATCCGGTAGGCACCGTCACGATAGTATTCGGTCGCCGCGCAATCCAGCGCCAGGCGGATATCGCGGCCCGGCGCATACCCGGCCTTCTCTATGGATTTCAGAATAAAATCAAGGGCCTGCCGCGATGACTTGATGTCGGGTGCAAAGCCGCCCTCGTCACCGATCCCGGTCGACAGCCCGGCCGCGGTGAGTTCCGCCTTCAGCGTATGGAACACCTCCGCCCCGATGCGCACCGCCTCGCGCAGGCTTGCCGCGGCCACCGGCATGATCATGAATTCCTGGATGTCGATGGGGTTGTCAGCGTGTTCGCCCCCGTTGATGATGTTCATCATCGGCACCGGCAGCAGGTTGGCGCCGGTGCCCCCGACATAGCGGTAAAGCGGCTGGGTGCAGGCATCGGCGGCGGCCTTGGCCACCGCAAGCGACACCCCGAGGATGGCATTGGCGCCAAGCCGACCCTTGTTGCGGGTGCCGTCCAGCTCGATCATGGCGCGGTCGATGGCCACCTGTTCGGTGGCGTCGAAGCCGACCAGCAGCTCGGCGATCTCGCCGTTGACGGCGGCCACCGCCTCCAGCACGCCCTTGCCGCGGTAGCGGCGGGCATCGCCGTCGCGGCGCTCGACCGCCTCATGGGCGCCGGTCGAGGCACCCGAAGGCACCGCCGCCCGGCCCATGCTGCCGTCTTCCAGCGTCACGTCCACCTCGACGGTCGGGTTGCCCCGGCTGTCGAGGATCTCGCGCGCGATGATGTCGATGATTTCGGTCATGTTCCTTCCCCCTTGTCCGGCGCGGTTCCGGCGCCACCCGGGTCTGTCTGCTCGCGATCCTGATCGTGACGCGGCCCCGCTTCCGCCCTTGCGCCACGGTTTCGGTCCAGAGGCACGCCATAAAGCTCCAGCCGGTGCCCCCGCAACCGGTATCCGAGCCGCGCGGCGATCCGTTCCTGCAACGCCTCGATCTCGGGATCGACGAATTCGATCACCGCACCGCTGTGCATGTCGATCAGATGGTCGTGGTGATCGCGCTCGGCGTCCTCGTAGCGTGCACGCCCGTCCCCGAATTCCAGCTTGTCCAGAATACCGGCCTCTTCCAGCAGCTTGACGGTGCGGTAGACGGTGGCGATGGAAATGCGCGGATCGCGGGCGCTGGCGCGGTTGTAAAGCTCTTCCACATCCGGGTGGTCGCTGGCCTCCTCGAGCACCTGCGCGATGGTGCGCCGCTGATCGGTCAGGCGCAGGCCCCGCGCCTCGCAGCGGGCGATGATGCTTCTGGTCATGGGGCAGCCCCCGCAGCGATCCGGACTATGGCGCTGCTTTAAGGGATTCGCTGCGCGCTATCCACCCGTTTCGCGCCCCCCGTGGGGCGCCCGCCGCAGCCGGCCATTGCGGGCCCGTCCCGCGCATCCGAATTTCCGCTCGCCCTTGGCAATGAAATTTGCTAGAGATCGTTTAATATTGAACTATCCAGTCAGGCAGGGAGGGGGCCGGCATGGCCGCACGCAGGACCGCCACCAGACCCGGTGCGAAATCCAACACATCGGCCGAAGAGCTGATGCGCTTCTACCGCGAGATGCTGCTCATCCGCCGATTCGAGGAAAAGGCCGGCCAGCTCTATGGCATGGGTCTGATCGGCGGCTTCTGCCATCTCTACATCGGTCAGGAAGCGGTGGTCGTCGGCCTTCAGGCCTGCGCCGAGGAAGGCGACAATGTCATCACCACCTATCGCGATCATGGCCACATGCTGGCCTGCGGGATGGATCCCAACGGCGTGATGGCCGAACTGACCGGTCGCGAGGGCGGCTATTCCCGCGGCAAGGGCGGCAGCATGCACATGTTCAGCCGCGAACGGCGCTTCTTCGGCGGCCACGGCATCGTCGGCGCCAACGTGCCGCTGGGCGCCGGGCTGGCCTTTGCCGACAGGTATCGCGGCAACGACCGGGTGACGTTCACCTATTTCGGTGACGGGGCGGCGAACCAGGGCCAGGTCTACGAGACCTACAACATGGCCATGCTGTGGGAACTGCCGGTGATCTTCGTGATCGAGAACAACAAGTATGCCATGGGCACGTCGGTCCAGCGCGCCACCCGTTCGCCCAGCCTGTGGGAACGCGGCGCCGCATACGGCATTCCCGGGCAGGAGGTGGACGGCATGGATGTGCTCGCCGTCAAGGCGGCGGGCGAAAAGGCGGTGGCCCACTGCCGCGCCGGCAAGGGGCCGTATATCCTCGAGGTGATGACCTACCGCTACCGGGGGCATTCGATGTCCGACCCCGCCAAGTACCGCACCCGCGACGAGGTCCAGAAGATGCGCGAGGAACGCGACGCCATCGAGCATGTGCGCGAACTGCTGCTGTCGGGCGGGCACGCCGGCGAGGACGATCTCAAGGCCATCGACCGCGAGATCAAGGAAATCGTCAACGCCTCGGCCGATTTCGCCCGCGAAAGCCCCGAACCGGATGTGTCGGAGCTGTTCACCGACATCTACACCGACCTGACCGCCACTGCCTGAGGGGGGAGCACAGCATGGCAACCGAAATCCTGATGCCCGCCCTGTCGCCAACCATGGAAGAGGGCACGCTGGCCCGCTGGCTGGTGAAGGAGGGCGACACCGTCTCGGCCGGCGACATCCTGGCCGAAATCGAGACCGACAAGGCCACCATGGAGTTCGAGGCCGTCGACGAGGGCGTGATCGGCCGGCTGCTGGTCGCCGAAGGCACCGAGGGCGTAAAGGTCAACACCCCCATCGCCGTGCTGGTCGAGGAAGGCGAAACGGCAGACCCCGCGCCGGAGGCGGCGCAGCCCGCCGACGCGGCCGCCAAGGCGGCCCCCGCAGGGGGCTCCGCGAAGGCCGCAGCCCCCCCCGCCGCCCCGGCCGCACCGGCGCCCGACACCAGCCCCGACTGGCCCGAGGGCACGCCGATGAAGAAACAGACCG
>SKWP01000189.1 GCA_007128865.1 Paracoccaceae bacterium | reverse complement strand
GGACTGGGCCATGCGCATGGCGCATTCCGCGCAGGTCACCCCCTACATGGCGATTGCCGCCGAATAGCCGGGCCATCGGCTGGTGCCTGACGCCGCTGCAATCGGCGTCAGGCCGGTTGCGCCGCATTGCCCTCGGCAGCCTCCATGAGCTTGCGCAGCCTTTCCATGGCGGATTTCTTGATCTGCGAAACCCTGCCGGTCGTCACACCCAGCACCGCGGCAACCTCGTAAACGTTCAGCTCCTCGACGTAATAGAGTTGCAGCACCAGCGCCTCGCGTTCGGGCAGGCGCGTGATGGCCTCTTTCAGCATCAGCTTGCGGGCGTTCATGGTCATGCGTTCCTCGACATCGGGGCTCTGGTCGCGGAACAGCACGGAATGATCGGTGTAGATCTCTTCGATCGACGCCACTGCCCCGCTGTCGATCTCGGAACGCCAGCGCGCCAGTTCCGGCGCCGACAGCTGAAGCTCCGCGGCGACCTCTGCCTCGGTCGGCTGTCGCAGCAGCGACTGTTCCAGCCGCTGTTCGGCCGCGCGCAGCCGCGATTGCATCTGCAGGGCGCCGCGTGCCATGCCGGCCAGACCGCGCAGATGGTCCATCAGCGCACCCCGGATGCGGATGCCCGCATAGGCGGAAAACGGCGTGTCCGCCTTTACCTTGTACCGCCGCGCCGCGTCCAGAAGCCCCAGATAGGCGACCTGCAGCAGATCATCGATCTCGACCCGCCGGCCGACCCGCCCGTGCACATGCCAGGCAATCTTGCGGGCAAGGTCGTAATGGGCTTCGACCAGCCTGTCGGGCGAGGTGGTGGATTCAGGATAGGCGCGCGGCAACATGCATGACGTCCTTCTTTCCTCGGGTGGTGGGTTCCGCGAACCGTTCATCGGGGACGCGCAGCGCATCCATCAGGCCGCTGCCCCCGGAAAGCATTGCAATCGGCAGGCCAAATCGCTGCGGCAACGCGCGATCTTCCAGGGTGGGCGGGCAGATATCGGTGCGGGAGAGCACAATGGCATCCGCCAGCGGCTGAAGCCGGGGCATGATCCTGTCCTGGGCCTGCAGGTGCAGCCCCGTGGGCAAGACCAGCCAGCACGCCGCGCCAGGAACAGCCAGCAACCCGCGCGCCGCCGCTTCGGCCCTGCTGCCAAGCCCGGACAGATCGATTATCTGCGCCTGACCGGCGGCGGGCACGGCAAGGGCGGTTTCTTGCGGGCCCGGCCAGAGCGGGCTGACCACGTCCAGCCCGAGCAGCCTTGCATGGGCATTCAGCGGCGACGACGGCGCCAGAACATCGGGGCGCGGCGCGATCAGCTGCGCCGCGCCGGATGAACGGCGGCGCAGGGCCAGGGCTGCCAGACGCGCGGCAAGCATGGTCACACCCGCCCCCGGCGGGCCCAGCAGCACCAGTCTTGGCGGCAGTTCGGGCAAGGCAGCCGGCGCGCGCAGCAGCGTGGCATCCGGCGCGCCGGGCGCGGCCCGATCGCCCCGGCCCGCCGCTGCGACGCTGACCTCGACGAACCCCTGTTTCTGCGATGTCGACAGGATCAGCGCATCCGCGCCGAACTGCCGTGCGACCTCGTTGAGGGCCGAGGCGGCATCGGCCGCCCGTATCCGGATCACCGACATTGCCTAGTTCCCTTTCCTGTCGGCCGGCGCTGCCAGCGCCTCGGGCAGGTCGATGCTGCGCGAAATCTCGACGCGGCGGGTTTCGGGCAGGTCGTTGAGCCCCAGCACCAGCGCATCCGAAAGATGCGGGCGCAGGAAGGCGGCAAAGGCCCGGCGCAGGGCGCTGGACACCACCACCACCAGCACCTGCCCCTGTGACTGCGCGGCATCCTGCGCGGCGGCGATTTCCTGCAACAGCCGCTGCGCAAAGCCGGGGTCCAGCATCAGCCCTTCCTCGCCCTCGCGCCGGGTCCGCAGCAGAAGCTGTTCCAGCGCCGGCGAAAGCGTGACCACCGGCAGATTGGCCGAAAGCGGCGCGATCTGTTGCAGCAGCAGCGGCACCAGCGCCGGGCGCAGGGCCTCGGCCTGTGCAGCAATGCCCATCGACATGCCCGAGAACTGCGCCAGCCCTTCGAGGATGCGCCGCATGTCCGAAACCGGCAGACGGTCGGCCAGCAACTGGCGCATGACCGCGGTCAGCACATGCAGCGGCACCAGCTTGGGCACCACGGTCTGCACCAGGGTCGGCGCGGCACCTGCCAGCGCATCGAGCAGCCCCTGCACGTCGTCCGGTCCGATCAGATCGCCCGCATGCCGCTGCAGCACCTGCCCAAGATGGGTTGCGATCACCGCCTCGGGGTCGACGATGGTGTAATCATCGGCCTCGGCCTCGGCGCGCTGGTGGGGCTGGACCCAGATCGCATCGAGCCCGAAGGACGGATCCTTCACCTCGATCCCCGCCAGCTTGCGCCGGGTGTTGTGGCCGGGAATGGCCAGCACGCGGTCGGCATGGGCGCTGTCCTCGGCCACGATCGTCTGGCCGATGCGCAGCCTGTAGGTGTTGGGCGGCAGGGTCAGGTCATCGCGGATGCGGATGCCGGGCACCACGATCCCCAGCGCGCGCGACAATTCGCGGCGCATGGCGGTGATGCGCGACACCAGCGCCCCGCCGCTTTCGGAACTGGCCAGCGGAATGAGACCATATCCGATCTGCAGCGACAGGGCGGCGATATCGGTCACGTCCTCGGCGGCGATGGGTTGCGCCTCGGCGGCGGGGGCGGATGGGGTGCCGGGGTTGCTGCGCGGGCTTTCGGGCAGGTTTTCGGCATCGACTGCGGCCGAGCGGCCGCGATGCGCGAGATACGCCGCGCCGCCCGCAAGCGCGGCGCTGGTCAGGAAGATCAGGTTGGGCATCCCCGGCACCAGCCCGATCATCAGCAAGACCACCGCAACCGGCCCCCAGGCCTGCGCAAGGTTCAGCTGGGCGCCGATCTGGCCGCTCATGGTCGTGGCGGTGGAACTGCGCGTCACGATGATGGCCGCGGCCAGCGACAGCAGCAGCCCGGGCACCTGCGCCACCAGACCGTCGCCCACCGAAAGGCGCACATAGCTTTCGGCAGCCACCGAAAAGCTCAGCCCGTGCTGGACCATGCCCACCACGATCCCGCCCAGCAGGTTGATCGCCAGAATGATCAGCCCGGCAATGGCATCGCCCTTGACGAACTTCGACGCCCCGTCCATCGCGCCATAGAAATCGGCCTCGGCGGCGACTTCGGCGCGGCGCGCCTTGGCCTCTTCCGACGACAGAAGCCCGGCGTTCAGATCGGCATCGATGGCCATCTGCTTGCCCGGCATGGCATCGAGCGTGAATCGCGCCGATACCTCGGAAACGCGCCCCGCGCCCTTGGCGATCACCACCAGATTGATGATCACCAGGATGGTAAAGACCAGAATTCCCACAAAGAAGTTTCCGCCGATGACAAAATCGGCAAACGCCTCGATCACATTGCCCGCAGCCCCCGGCCCGGTGTGGCCCTCGGCCAGGACCACGCGGGTCGAGGCAACATTCAGCGCCAGCCGCAGGGTGGTGGCGATCAGCAGGATCGACGGGAAACTGGAAAAATCCAGCGGCCGTTGCGCATGAATCGCGACCATCAGCACAAGCAGCGACAGCAGGATGTTGAAGGCAAAGAACACATCCAGCATCGCAGCCGGCAGCGGTACGATCATCATCGCCATGATGACCAGAATCCCCACCGGCAGCGCCACGGCGCTTACAGTCAGGCCCGCGCCCTGCCCCTGTACCAGAGCACTCATGTGATGCGGCCCGCCCCTGGCAGGATCGGAAAGGGCTGTGTCGAAAGCTCGGACATGCGGAAACCCGTTGACAGATACTCGGCCACCCACCTGCAAGTCCCGTGCCAGCAACCGGGCCGTGCGCAGGCCGCATTCGGGTCGGCCGGAAGCGCTCTGGCACGCCGCTTGCACCCGCAATGGCGAAGCTGTTCAGGATTTCGAGGTCACGATGCACCGCCCTTACCGATCCGTTGCCAAGGCAACGCCGCCCAAGGCTGCCCTCCTGCTGCTGGCTGGCTGCGTTGCGCTGCTGCCGGCGGCCTGCGGAAACACCCAGCGCAGCGCCACCCGGGCCTTGCCGCACGACGCATCCGAAGCCACCACCCGGCTGGCCCTGGCCAAGGACATGATCGACGGGCTCGAACCCGAAGTGGCGCCACCGTCGCAGGCCGTCGGCATCGCGCCGCTGACCGGGCGCGGCTATGCCCAGGTCGCGGCGCAACCGGGGCAGACGCTCAACCAGCGCCGGCTTCTGGCCATGCGTGCAGCCCGGCTGGATGCGCTGCGCGACCTGACCGAACAGGTGCATGGCATCCGCCTGACCTCGGACAGTCTGCTGCGCGATGCGGTGTTGCGCGATGACCGGCTTTTCGCGCAGGTGCAGGGCACGCTGCGCGGCGCGCGCACGGTTGCAATCGAGCCGCGCGGCGACGATGGCTATGCCGTCATCATGGAGCTGGACACCGATACCGTCGCCTATGTACTGCGCGCGGTGGGGTCGGGCCGATGAACCGCCTGACCCGCCGCGGACTTGTGCTTGGCGCCCTGGCGCTGGTGCTGTGCCCACCGGCTGCGGATGCCGCAAGCTGGGTCGAGGTGACCGGCAGCGCCCTGATCCACAACGCTGCCGATACCGATGCCGCCCGCCGCCGCGCGCTGGCCGATGCCCTGCTGTCGGCGGCCTTTGCCGGCGGGGCGGCCGTGCAGGGGCATTCGGCCATGTCCCTGTCGCGCATGACCTCGGACATGCTGATCGTGCGTCCGGTGGGGCGGGTGCTGGGCTTCCGGATGCTGTCGCAACAGCAATCCGGCGGCTACTGGCATGTCCGCATCCGCGCGCAGGTGGGCCTGCCGGCGCGCGGCCAGTGCACCGACAGGCGCGCAATCGTGCTGACCGTCACGCCGCCCGAGATCCGCGTATCGCCGCAGGCGCCCGCCTGGGCCGAGGCCCTGGCGGGGCAGGTCGCGGCCGAGCTGATCGACCGGGCGAAACAGCGCCCCGAGGTGGCCGAACTGCACCTTGTTCACGGCCGGCCGGGGCCGGACCCTGCCCGCGATGCAACCGACTGGCGCAGCCTGACCCGGGGCAGCGCGCGGGTTCCGCCGGGTGGACACGGGCTTGATATCCGCCTGCACATCGCGCCCGAGGGCCACAGGCTGCAATTACGGCTTGGACTGCGCCTTGTCGGCCCGGCGCAGGAACAGCTGACCACCGAACACAGCGCAGCCATCCGCATGCCCGGCCCTTCGCCGCTGGGCCGCGCGGCACCTCTGGTACAGCAGGATCGCGAACGCCTGGCCGCCAGCCTTGCAACAGGTGCCGTGCCGGCGCTCGAAACGCTTCTGCAACAGGCCGGTTGCGAGCCGGTGCGCGCCGTGATCACCCAAGACGCCGGCCACCTGACGGTCGCCGCCGGGCGCGTGCATGGGCTTTCGCGCGGTTCGCTGGCCTTCACGATCGACCGGGATCATTCGGTCGAGATGCTGGAAATCACCGATTTGTCCGAGCGTTCGGCCCGGCTGCTGCCGCTCGATGCGACCCGGCCGGTCGAGGGCTTCGCCGGCCGGATGGTCCGGTTTGTCGATACGGGCCAGGGGCCGGGCTGATGCGCCGCTGGCTGTGGGCGATGGTGCTGGCCCTGTCGTCCGGCACGGGCACGGCCCAGCCGATTGCCGGGACAGAGGTTGTTGCCCTTGTCCGGCAGGCCATGGCCGAGGCGGGACAGCCCGCAGCAGAG
>SKWP01000123.1 GCA_007128865.1 Paracoccaceae bacterium | reverse complement strand
GCAGCGCGGCCGGGCGGGCGCAGCCGGCCCGAAAGGCGCAGGCGCAGCAGCATGTCGCGCCGCGCCGGCCCTTGCGGCGGCAGCGCCGCGGCCAGCAGTGCGGGCGCATCGGCGTCCGGGGTCAGGACGAGATCGACGGTTTCCCAGGCGAAGGTTCCGGTCTCGACGGGGTCGGGCTGCGGCGGCGCGCCCGGGGCCGGCAGGGTCACCGCAAGGCAGGCGCCGCGACCGGAATGGCGAAAGCCGTCGCGTTCGGGTGTGCCCGAATAGGCGCAGCGCGGCCCGACCGTCAGCTGGCCATGCCAGTCGCCCAGCGCCAGGTAATCGAGCCCCGCGCTGTGTGGCCGGTCGGGCGGGATGACCGCGGCGGCATCCTCGCCGCCGGCCCCGGCGGCGCCGGCGAAATCCTGCACCGCACCATGGGCCAGACCCAGCCGCAGGTTGCCTTCGGGCGTGGCGCAGCCGGGCATCCATGCGGTCAGGTCGAGACCGGGGCGACGGCGGGGCAGGGGGGCTGGCAGCAGGCTGACCCCGGGCGCAAGTTCGACCGGCGCGGCGGTATCCAGCAGATGCACGTTTCCGGGGGCCTGCGCGCGCAGCCGGTCCCACAGGGTTTCGGCGGCCAGGCTGTCGTGGTTGCCGGGCAGCAGCCACCAGTGCAGCGCGGCATCCGCGGCCATTTCGGCCAGCGCCTGCCGCCAGACCGGATCGGACGGCGTTTCGCTGTCAAAGCTGTCGCCGGCCAGCAGCAGATGCGCGGCGCCATGGCCGCGCGCGGCATCGGCCAGCCGGCCAAGGGCGCGGTGGCGCGCCTCTACCAGCCGCCCGCG
This sequence comes from Paracoccaceae bacterium, assembly GCA_007128865.1. Lineage (GTDB taxonomy): Bacteria > Pseudomonadota > Alphaproteobacteria > Rhodobacterales > Rhodobacteraceae > Rhodobaculum. Next base: position 4,931 of record SKWP01000123.1, on the reverse strand, counting down.
CACCGGTTCGGGCAGGCTGCCAAAGCGGCGCCCCAGATGCAGGTCGGAGGCGTGGATGAAACGGAACTCGGGCATCCCTGCGGCCTTTGCTGCGCGGCCCGGCGGCGGTGCCGGGCAGGGCGACTATGCCGTGACTGTCCGGCGCTGGCAACGCGGGCGGGGTCTGGTGCGGGCGGCTGACAGGGGTTTGCCGATGACGGATTCGAGCCCTTAGCGGACGCCGCCCCCCCTGGCCCGGAATCAAGGCGCGCAGCGCCGCCGGGCCGCGCCCGACCGCCCCCGTCACGCCGCAGGCGTGCCTCCGGCACGACGGGCGGGCGCCCTGCAACGTCGCAAGCTGTGGCGCCCTCGGATGTGCTTGCACCATAAACTGCCAGGGTATCCGCCGTTGCAGCGCCCACCCGGCGGTCGGGCACCGCCCTGTGTTGCGCACTTTCGTTCAATGCCCGCTCTGTCCCGCATCGCGGCCCCTCACGCCGGAAGCGCGGCGCTGACCGGCGCCTTCTGCCGGGCTCCGAACGCTAGCGGCCCAGGCAGACCCGCCACAGTGCCAGCCCCATCGCGGCCGCGGCCAGAAGGGCAAGCGCCGCCACCACCAGCGAGCCGGTGAGATTGGCCAGCGCCACCGCCACCAGCGCCCAGATCACCGCCAGCCCGTATTCGGGCGCCCGCGGAATGCCCAGTTGCACCGCCAGCGCGAACACCGCCGCCAGCGCCACCGCCACCAGCGCGGCCAGGGTTTCGGATGCCAACCCGTAGCCGCCCAGCAGGAACCCCACCGAAACCCAGCTTGCCGCGGTCAGCCAGCCGGCATAGAGACCCAGCGGCAACTGCCCCGGCCAGCGGTCGGCCCGCGGGGCGAACCACAGCGCCAGCAAGGCCCCCGCCAGCATCACCCAGATCAGCACCGTCGCCCAGATCGGGCTGAAGGTGGCCACCCCGAGCCAGGCGCTGCCGGCGCCGAGGCTGACCACCAGCGGCCAGCGCGGCGCGTCCCAGCCGGCATCCTCGGCGCGCAGGAACAGCCCGAAGCCGGCATGCACCAGCAGCCCGACATAGATCGGCAGCCAGATCGAGAAGGCATAGCCTGCCGGCTGCACCGGCGGGCGATCCTGCGGGACGGGAAACAGCGACGGCTCGAACCCGGCAAAGCCGCGCACCAGAAACGGGGCGGCGACAAAGGCCACCGCGGCCACGAAGACAAGGATCGCCTTCATCCGCCGTTCGTCGCGCCGGCCGTTGCGGGGTGTCGGTGGCATGTCAGACAAGCGTGCCCTCCGGTGTGATGCGGCTTCTTCCCCCAAGATAGGGATGCAATGCCTCGGGCAGAACCACCCCGCCGTCTTCTGTCTGGCCGTTTTCCAGCACCGCGATAAGGCTGCGCCCCACGGCCAGGCCCGAGCCGTTGAGCGTGTGCACGAATTCGGGCCTGCCGCCGCCGGCCGGGCGGTAGCGGGCGTTCATCCGCCGGGCCTGGAAATCCCCGCAGACCGAGACCGAGGAGATTTCGCGATAGGTGTTCTGGCCGGGCAGCCAGACCTCGATATCATGGGTCTTCGTCGCGCCAAAGCCCATGTCGCCGGTGCACAGCACCACGGTGCGGAAGGGCAGGCCGAGCCGTTGCAGGATGCCTTCGGCGCAGGCGGTCATGCGCGCGTGTTCGTCAAGGCTGTCCTCGGGGCGGGTGATCGAGACCATCTCGACCTTCTCGAACTGGTGCTGGCGCAGCATGCCGGCGGTATCCTTGCCCGCACTGCCGGCTTCGGACCGGAAGCAGAGCGTGTGCGCGGTCATGCGCAGCGGCAGGGCGCCGGCGTCGAGGATTTCGCCGGCGACGGTGTTGGTCAGCGTCACCTCCGACGTCGGGATCAGCCACCAGCCGCCGGTTGTCTGATAGCTGTCCTCGGCGAACTTGGGCAGCTGGTTGGTGCCCAGCATCGCCTCGTCGCGCACCAGCACCGGGGTCATCATCTCGGTCAGGCCGTTCTCGGTGGTGTGGACATCCAGCATGAACTGCGCCAGCGCCCGGTGCAGCCGCGCAATGGCCCCCTTCAGCACGACAAAGCGCGAACCCGACAGCCGGGCGGCGGTGGCGAAATCCATGCCGTCGCGGGCAGCGGGAATGTCGAAATGTTCCCTGGCTTCGAAACCGAAGGCCGGCGGCGTGCCCCAGCGGCGGATCTCCACATTGCCGGTCTCGTCGGCACCGTCCGGCACATCGGCACGCGGCAGGTTGGGGATGGTCAGCAACAGGTCGCGCAGGGCGGCATCCTTCTGCCGGGCCTCGTCTTCCAGCCGCGCGACCTCGGCCTTCTTTTCGGCGACAAGGGCGCGCAGCCGTTCGAATTCGGCCTCGTCGCCGCGGGCCCTGGCGGCGCCGACCTGCCTGGATGCGGCGTTCTGCTCGGCCCTGGCGGTTTCCGCGGCGAGGATCGCGGCGCGCCGTGCCTCGTCGATGGCCAGCACCTCGGGCGATACCGGGGCAGTGCCGGGGCGGCGGCACAGGGCTGCGTCGAAGGCTTCGGGATTGTCGCGGATGGCGCGGATATCGTGCATGGGGGCTTACCGGGCTTGCTGATCGGGTACCGCCGTCCCTATGCCCGATCGGCGCGCGCAGGGAAACCGCCAATCCGTGCCCGGCCGGCGTCGGGACCGGCGGGACACGTGACGGCGCGGTCCGGTTCGGGGCCGCTGTTCATCGCGCGATCAGGTGGGGCGCTGTCCTGCTGCACGGCACGGGCATGAAGGGCCGCGATGCGGGACAAAGCGGACGCCGCCGCCCTGGCCCGGAATCAAGGCGCGCAGCGCCGCCGGGCCGCGCCCGACCGCCCCCATCGGGCGGGCGCCCTGCAACGGTTCAAGCTGTTGTTCGGTCGGATGTTCTTGCGCCATAAACCGCCAGGATATCCACCTTGCAGCGCCCACCCGGCGGTCGGGCGCTGCCCTGTGTTGCGCACTTTCGGTCAAGGACCGCTTCGTCCCGCATAGCTGCCCCTCGCCGCGCATGGCGGACCCTGCGGCAGGCGTGGTGCAGAACAGTTTTCCGGTTTCAATTGCAAAGGCGGGTTGGCGGGAGACACTATCGGCAGCCTGTTAGTGGCTGGCGCGCCGCCTGCGGCCGTGGCCGGGCCGGTCAAGCAGGAGCTGCTGCACCACACCGGCCCCCGCAAGGTAAAGGCTGCTGGCAACAAGCAGCGCCTGGGCCCAGCCGGGCAAGACGAACTCGGCCGCGGCTGCCCAGGCGGCAAGGATCGTCCAGACCGCCGCGACGGGCAGGGTCACGCTGCGCCAGCGCGCAGTCCGCACCGGGTGCACGAACCGCACCGGAAGGAACATCGCAACGGTCAGGACGGTGACCAGCGCCAGTATGACCCAGAAGCCCGGGGTCACGGCAAAGATCACCAGGGCAACCATGTTCCAGCAGGCCGGAAAGCCGGAAAACGACTTGTCGGCGGTCTTCATCCGCTTGTCGGCGAAATAGAGCACGCTGGCAAAGGTGATCAGGATGATGGCAATCCATCCCGTCCACCCTGGCAGCAGCCCCGACTTGAACAAGGCGAAGGCTGGAATGAAGACATAGGTCAGATAATCGATGATCAGGTCCAGAAGCTCACCGTCGATGAGCCGGGCATTGGTGCGCACATGATAGCGCCGGGCAAGCGGGCCATCGATGCCATCGACGATGAATGCCACCACCAGCCACAGGAACATCAGGCTCCAGGCACCGTCCACCGCGGCCAGCAGGGCGAGCATGGAAAAGACCGCCCCGGTCGCCGTCAGCAGATGAACGCCATAGGCCCTGACCGCAGGGTTCACGCGGGCGCCTCGGCGCCGTCGCGCAGGCGGATGCGCCCCGCGGCGATCATGTCGGCCGGCCGGACCGGATAATCGCCCGAAAAGCAAGCATCGCAGTATTGCGGTGCGGCCCTGTTGCGCCCGCCTTCCTGACCGACCGCGCGATAGAGCCCGTCCAGCGAAATGAAGCGCAGGCTTGCCACGCCGAGGTGATCGCGCATTTCGTCTTCCGACATGGTCGCGGCCAGAAGCTGATCACGCTCCGGCGTATCGACGCCATAAAAGCACGGCCAGGCGGTCGGCGGGCTGGCAATGCGGAAATGAACCTCGGCCGCGCCGGCGTCGAGGATCATTTCCTTGATCTTCCGGCTGGTGGTGCCCCGCACCACCGAATCGTCCACCAGAACCACCCGCTTGCCGCGGATCAGCGCGCGATTGACGTTCAGCTTCAGCCGCACGCCCATGTTGCGGATCTGCTCGGTCGGTTCGATGAAGGTGCGGCCCATGTACTGGTTGCGGATGATCCCCATGGCATAGGGGATACCCGATTGCTGGCTGTAGCCGATGGCCGCGGGGGTGCCGGAATCCGGTACGGGGCAGACCAGATCGGCCTCGACCGGCGCCTCGCGGGCCAGTTCCACCCCGATTGCCCGGCGGGTTTCATACACCGACCGGCCGTCGAGGATCGAATCGGGGCGGCTGAAATAGACGTGTTCGAAGATGCAGAAGCGCGAAGGCCGCGTCTCGAACGGGCGATAGCTTTCCACGCCGGTACCGTTGATGACGACCATCTCGCCCGGTTCGATCTCGCGGATGAATTCCGCACCGACGATATCGAGCGCGCAGGTCTCGGATGCCAGCACCCAGCCATCGCCCAGGCGGCCGAGCACCAGCGGCCGAACGCCCAGCGCATCGCGCACCCCGATCAGCTTGGTGCGGGTCATGGCAACGATGGAAAACGCCCCCTCGACCCGGCGCAGCGCGTCCTTCATCCGCTCGGGAATGGTGCGCTGGATCGAACGCGCCATCAGATGCACGATGCATTCGCTGTCAGACTGCGACTGGAAGATCGAGCCGCGTTCGATCAGTTCGCGCCGAAGGGCATCGGCGTTGGTGATGTTGCCGTTGTGCGCCAG
>SKWP01000391.1 GCA_007128865.1 Paracoccaceae bacterium | reverse complement strand
TGCCAGAAGCTGGATTGTCCGGACGGCGAAGGAGCCGTCATCCGAAAAGTCGATCACCAGCCGGTCTGCCGCCGCCGGCGCCGCGCCGGTCAGCACGACGGCGAGCGCGCACAGCCCGGTGGCCAGCGCCGCGGTCGGCCGAACCGGCAGGGCGGCGGCCTTCATGTCTCGTCCGGCAGCGCGGCGACCTCGGTCAGCCGGACCGCAAGCTGGCCGGCGCGTTCGCCCTGCAGTTCCTCGAGCTGGCCGCGGGCGATCAGCCGGTCGCCCACATAGAGTTCGACCGGATCCTCGACCCGCCGGTCGAGCGGAAGCACGGATTCCGGTGCAAGGCGCAGCAGGTCGCGCAGCAATGGCCTGGCATGGCCCACCGAAACCACGATCTCGATCGGCACCTGTGCAAACCGGCCCGCGGTGCCGTTTACGGCAAGTTCATCCATATCTCTGCTCCTCTCGTGTCGGGGCCTGCGCCTGCAGGAGGTGTTCGCGCACCAGGGCTGTCAGGGTTTCGATGATCCGGTCGGAGTCGAACAGCTGTTCGGCCGCGCCGGTTGCCAGTGCCGCGGCGCCGGGCGGCAGTGTGGGGTCTTCCTCGATCACGAGCGGTGGCGCCGCCGCCGCGGTGGCCAGCACCTCGTCCATCGGTGCGCGGCAGGACGGGTGCAGGCGCAGGCGCAGCGGCTGGTCGGCCTGTTCCCGGGCAAGCGGCATCAGCACTTCGAGCAACCGGTGGCACAGCGTTTCGCGCCCGACTGCCGGCAGGACATGGGCCAGCAACGCCTCGATCAGCGGGGCAAGGCCGGAAAGGATGTGTTGCTGCGCCTCGTGATAGCCGAAGGAAAGCTCCTCGATCCGTGCCGCAAGCTCGGCCCGGGCGCCTGTTTCGGCGTCTTTCTGGGCGGTTACGGCATCGTCCCAGCCGGCGCGGAAGCCCTGCTCGTATCCGGCCAGGCGCGCCTCTTCCAGGGCTTCCGGCGCGGGCGCAGCGGCGGCCGGATCGGTCGCACCGGGCGCCGAAAACTCTTCCAGCTGCAGCCCCGAGGCCATCAGGCGCTTTCCTCCTGCTCTTCCATCCAGGCGCGCAGGATTTCCACGGTTTCGGTCTGGCGCTGCTCGATCAGGCGCCGCAGGCGGGCAACGGGTTCGGCAGTGCGGGTTTCCGGATCGTCGGCGTCAACGAGTTCGGCCATGACGCTGGGCGAAAGCGCCGGCAGACCGGCCGCGTTCAAGCCAGCGCCCGCATCGCCGGTTCCGCCCCCCGGCACCGGTGCGGCCAGCGCGGCCGGTGGCGTGCCGGCGGCCAGGGCGGCAGGCGCATCGGTGGCCGGTGGCGCGGCCCGCCCTCGGGTGCCGGCCAGGATCGGCCTGACAACGAAAAGCCCCAGCACCAGCGCCACCGCCGCGAGGACCAGAAGCTGGATCAGCCGCATCAGGTCCAGCGCCGGCCAGGCGATGCCTTGCGGACGCGGCCCGCTGCCTTCCTCGAGGCGGGTCTCGAAGGGCAGGGCGCGCAGGGTGATGACATCGCCGCGGCCGGCGTCATACCCGACCGCCGATGCGACAAGCTCGCGCAGAGCCTCCAGTTCGGCTTCCGTCCTGGCGCCCCGGTCAGGGTCCGTGGCGAGGCCCGAATCGATCAGCACCGCGACGGTCAGCCGACGCACCGCGCCGGGGTTGCGGTGCAGTTCGCGGCGGGTTTCGGAGACTTCCCAGTTGATCCTTTCGCGCGATTCGCTCTGACGGCTGCGGCTGTTGCCCTCTGCGGAGATATCGCCGTCGGGCAGGTTGCTGGCCACACCGACCGAGGGTGCGCCGCTGCCCTCGGCCTCGCTTTCGCGTTCCTCGCTGTCGCTCGAGATGGCAACCCGGCTGGTCGGATCAAGGCGGCGCTCGACCAGCGATTCGCGGTCGGTCACCGTTTCGACCGCCACTTCGACCACGGCCCGGCCGGGGCCGACATGGGCATCGAGCAGGCGCAGCACGCTGCGGCGCAATTCCTCGGCCCGGTCGTTGCCCGCGGCTGCCGGGGCAACCGGATCGTCGCTTCCGCCAAGCAGGTTGCCCGCGGCATCGACAATGGCGACGGCATCGGGTTCCAGCCCGGCGACGGCAGAGGCCACCAGATAGCGCAGCGCACGGGCCTGGGCCGGGTTCAGGGTGGCTTCGGCCGGGGTCACGGAGACCGAGGCGGTCGGCGCGACATCGCGCCGGAACGGGCGCGAGCCGGAATGGGCGATATGCACCCGTGCGGCCCTGATGCGCGGGCTGGCGACGATGGTGCGCGCAAGCTCACCTTCCTTTGCGCGCCAGTATGCGGCATCGAACATCTGCGCGGTGGTGCCAAAGCCCGAAAGCCCGTCCAGCAATTCGTAACCGCGCGTGCCATTGGCCGGCAGCCCGTCAGCGGCCAGCGACAGCCGCAGGGCGTCACGGTCCCGCTGCGGAACGAAGATGGCATCGCCCCGAATCTCGTGCATCACCCCGCGCTGGGACAGCCGCTCGACCACCTCGCCGGCGGCCTGCGGTTCAAGCCCGGCATAGAGCAGCACCATGCCCGGCGTGGTGGCCAGCCTCGCAATGCCCAGCACCGCGACAAAGACGGCCAGCGCAGCAAGGCCGGCCAGCGCCCGGCGCATCGGTGTCAGCCCGTTCCAGACCGATTTCAGCTCGTCCAACTCTGCGGCCCCCGTCGCAGCCGGGCTTTCTGCCCGACACGGCCCTGTTCTGGCCCGGCGCGCTTAACAATCGGTTAGTTGGCGCCGGGCTATAGAAACCGCCGAAACGCAGAAGCGGGGTGCCATGAGCGAGGTTGCTGGATCCGCCGAATCGCCGCGCCGGGGGCTGCTTCGGCCGCTGGCTGTCGGGCTTGGGGGGGCGGTCGCGCTGGGCGGCGCGGTGGGGCTTGCCGCCTTTACCGGGGTGCTGGACGGCCTGCCGCTGATCGGCCGCACAGACCCGGCCGCGGCACCGCCGCCGATCGGCGATGTCGTGTTCCTGGAGCTGGAACCGATGGTCATCAGCCTGGCCGCACAGGCCCGCCACCGGCATCTGCGCTTTTCGGCCACGCTTGAGGTGGCGCGCGGTCATCAATCGGATGTCACGCGGCTGACACCACGGATTCTGGATGTGCTCAACAGCTATCTGCGCGCCGTGGATCCGGCCGAATTCGACGAACCCGCGCTGCTGTTCCGGATGCGTGCGCAGATGCTGCGCAGGGTCCGTCTGGTCACCGGCGAAGAGCGGGTGCGCGACATTCTGATAACCGAATTCGTGCTGAACTGAGGGGGGCGGGGATGCAGACCATCGCAGACATCCTGCTGGCGGCCGGGGCCCTGGGTGCGGCCTTCTACTGCATCGTGCTGGCCCGCCGCCTGCGCCGGTTCACCGAACTCGATTCGGGCATGGGCGGCGCCATCGCGGTGTTTTCGGCCCAGGTGGACGATCTGACCAGGGCGCTGGAGGCGGCGCGGGGCGCCGCGCAAGGCTCTGTCGGCACGCTGGAGGAACGCACCCGCCGGGCCGAGGAAGCCGCCGCACGGATCGAACTGCTGCTGGCCGCAATGCACGACCTGCCGGACCCGGCTGCTGATGGCCCGGGCGGCCGGCCGCAAAGGCGCGTTGTGCGCAGGCGTGCGCGCGATGAACGGGCCGTACGCGCGCCGGAGGATGTGGAATGACGGGCCGGCGCCGCCTGCGGCGCATGGCCGGCCCCGGTGTGCTGCCGGTGATCGCGGGGCTGTTCATCGCGTCGGCGCTGTTGCGGCTGGGTGAGGGGATCGGCGGCGCGCTGGCGCGCGACGATGCCGCGCCAGCGGTCTTGCAGGTGGCGGCGCCGGCCGACCCGCAGGCACCCCCGCGCGAGACGGCGCAGGTTCTCGCCGCTCTGGCCGAACGCGAGGCGCGCCTGCGCGAGCGTGAAGAGGCGCTTGCCGCGCGTCTTCAGGCGCTTGCGGCGGCCGAGGCCCGCCTGCAGGACCAGATCGCCGCGCTGGAAGCTGCCGAGACGGCGCTTGCCGACACCGTGGCGATTGCCGACCGCGCCGCCGAACGCGACCTTGCCCATCTGACCGCAGTCTATGAAGGCATGAAACCCAAAGAGGCCGCCGCCCTGTTCGAAGAGATGGACGCGGGCTTCGCCGCCGGTTTTCTTGGCCGCATGCAGCCCGATGCGGCCGCGGCGATCATGGCCGGGCTGGCCCCGCGCACCGCCTATGCGCTGAGCGTGATACTCGCCGGTCGCAACGCCGGAGCGCCGCGGGAATGAAACCTGCCTGCACTTGCCGCCGCGCCGCCCGCCCTGCATCCCGCCGGCACGCCGTTGATGCCGGCACACGGGGTCCGGCCACATGATCGGGGTTGCCGGAATCGTCGTCGTGATTGTCATGGTCTTTGGTGGCTACATGGCCGCCGGCGGCAAGCTCGACATCATTCTCTACGCCCTGCCCTACGAGATGGCGATGATAGGCGGGGCTGCCGTGGGCGCCTATCTGATCGCCAATGACCGGCACGTGCTGGCCCACACCCTGCGCGATCTGGCCAGAATCTTCCGCGGCGCACGCTGGACGCCCGAGGATTACCGCGACCTGCTGTGCCTGCTGTTCGAACTGATCCGGGTGGCGCGTGCCAATCCGGTCGAGCTCGAGGAACATATCGAGGCGCCCGAAGCATCGGCGATCTTCGGGCGCTATCCCCGCATCGGCAAGGATGCCGAGGCGGTGGCGCTGATCTGCGACACCCTGCGCGCGGCATCGCTCAGCTATGACGATCCGCACCAGGTCGAGGAGGTGCTGGAAAAGCGGCTGGAGGCCAACCTTCATCAACGGCTGCACACAAGCCACGCCCTGCAGACGGTGGCCGATGCCCTGCCTGCCCTGGGTATCGTCGCCGCGGTGCTCGGCGTGATCAAGACCATGAGCTCGATCGACCAGCCACCGGAAATCCTGGGCAAGATGATCGGCGGCGCGCTGGTGGGCACATTCCTGGGCGTGTTCCTGTCCTATGCCTTTGTCGGCCCGTTCGCCGGCCGTCTGCGCGGGATCGTGGAGGAGGAAGCCCAGTTCTACCAGCTGATTCGCGAGGTGCTGGTGGCCAATCTGCACAACCATCCTGCCAACCTCTGCATCGAGGTCGGGCGGCAGAACACGCCAAGCGGCGTGAGGCCCAGCTTCGGCGACCTCGAGGCGGCGCTCAAGGCCGTGCGGCAGGAGGCAGCCTGATGCCTCCGGCAGCCGGCGTGCCGATGCCGGGCATGTCCCGCCCCGGCCTTGCCCCGTGGCAGGCGGCGCTTGCCCTGGCGACTGTCCTGGCGGGCCTCGTGGCCGGTGCTGCGGCATGGGCGCAGCCGGTTCTGGTGCGCTCGGGCGAACACCCCGGCTTTTCGCGGCTGGCGATGGTCCTGACACCGCCGCGCCCCTGGACGCTGGCGGGCCAAGGCACCACCCATGTGCTGCAGATCGATGGCGTTTCGGAGTTCGACCTTTCCCGGGTCTTCGCGCTGATCCCGCGCGACCGTCTGCGCGATCTCGTCGCCCTGCCCGATGGCGGTGGATTGCGGCTGGACCTTGCCTGCGACTGCGATCTGCGCGCATTCGAGGACCGGCCGGGAATTCTGGTGATCGATATCATGGACCGTACCGATCCCGCGGCCTCCGGACCGGGGGCAAGGCCGGCACCGCGCCCGTTCGACCCGGTGGATACCGGCGCGCCCGAACCGTCATTGCAGGGCGAAACGGCGGCCGACCCGGCGCCGGGGGGTGCCCTGGGTGCCTGGCTCGCG
>SKWP01000444.1 GCA_007128865.1 Paracoccaceae bacterium | reverse complement strand
CCAGACCCACACGCCGATGTTCCATCAGGTCGAGGGGCTGGCGATCGACCGCGACATTTCCATGGCCAACCTCAAGTGGGTGCTGGAGGAGTTCTGCCGCGCGTTTTTCGAGGTGGACGGGGTCGAGCTGCGCTTTCGCGCCAGCCATTTCCCGTTTACCGAGCCGTCCGCCGAGGTCGACATCCGCTGTTCCTGGGAAGGCGGCCAGTTGAAGATCGGCGAGGGCGAAAGCTGGATGGAGATCCTCGGCTCCGGCATGGTGCACCCGCATGTGCTGCGCGCCGGCGGGATCGACCCCGACCAGTGGCAGGGTTTCGCCTTTGGCATGGGGATCGACCGGATCGCGATGCTGAAATACGGCATCCCCGATCTGCGCGCCTTTTTCGAGAGCGACCTGCGCTGGCTGCGCCACTACGGCTTTGCAGCGCTCGACATGCCGGACCTGCCGGGCGGGCTGAGCCGCCGGGCATAGGCCGCAAACTTACAGCGGCACCGTCGGATCGCCAAAGCCCCGCGGGACGATCAGGTTGTGCGGGCCGAGGTTGCGCACGTCGCGTTCGCCGCACAGGGCCATGGTCAGATCGAGTTCCTTGTGCAGGATCTCCAGCGAACGGGTCACCCCGGCCTCGCCCATGGCGCCCAGACCATAGACAAAGGCGCGGCCGATATGGGTGCCCCTGGCCCCCAGCGCCAGCGCCTTGAGAATGTCCTGGCCGGTGCGGATGCCGCTGTCGAGATGCACCTCGACCCGGTCGCCCACCGCGTCGAGGATCGACGGCAGCATCCGGATCGCGCTGACCGCACCATCAAGCTGCCGGCCGCCGTGGTTCGAAACCACGATCGCATCGGCGCCTACCTCGGCGGCGTGCCTTGCATCCTCGGGGTCGAGAATGCCCTTCACGATCATCGGGCCGCCCCACATTTCCTTGAATTTCGCGATGCGTTTCCAGTCGAGCGACGGATCGAAGGCCTCGGCCGTCCAGGTTGACAGCGACGCCGGGTCGGTCACCCCCTTTGCATGGCCGACGACATTGCCGAAGAAACGCCGCTTGGTGCCCAGCATGCCAAGGCCCCACCGCAGCTTTGTTGCCATGTCGACCATGGATTTCACCGTCAGCCTGGGCGGCGCCGAAAGCCCGTTCTTGAGATCCTTGTGCCGCTGGCCGAGGATCTGGAGGTCAACCGTCACCACGATCGCCGAACATCCTGCCGCCCTCGCGCGTTCGAACAGCCGGCGCATGAAGTCGTCATCGCGCAGGGTGTAGACCTGAAACCAGAACGGCCGGGTGGTATGTTCGGCCACATCCTCGATCGAGCAGATCGACAACGTGGACAGGCAGAACGGCACGCCGAAACGCTCTGCAGCGCGGGCGGCCTTGATCTCGCCATCGGCGCATTGCATCCCGGTCAGCCCCACCGGCGCAAGCCCGACTGGCATCGCCACATCCTGACCGATCATCTGCGAGGCGGTCGACCGGCCGGCCATATCAACGGCAACCCGCTGACGCAGGCGGATATGACGGAAATCTGTGGTGTTCTCGCGAAAGGTCTGCTCGGTCCATGAACCGCTTTCGGCATAGTCGTAGAACATCCGCGGCACGCGGCGTTCGTAAAGGCGGCGCAGATCCTCGATGCAGGTCATGACAGCCATGAAGCTCTCCGCAGATGGGTCAGGTCTACTTGCCGCATCGCCGCTCACCACGCAAGCCGCACCGTCCGGGCGCTTGAAGCGATGGTCGCGAATGTCCAGATGATCAGGGCAGTCAAAGGAGGAACCGATGACCGACCGCAAGGCTCATGTGGAGAAGCTGAAGGCCCAGATCGACCAGTGGAACGCCGAGATCGACCGGCTGGAGGCCCGCGCGCGCGGCGCACAGGCCGATGCCCGGGTCGAATACGAGCGTCAGCTCAAGCAGCTTGAGGACTGGCGAAACCGCGCCGAACAGCAGTGGAAAGAGGCCCGCGACGCCAGCGAATCCGCATGGGCCGACATGCGGGCGGGGTTCGAGAAATCCTGGAAGGAAATGGCCGAGGCCGCGACACGGGCCTCGGAACGGTTCCGCGGCTGACGGCGCGCGACCGCGGCCTCAGCCGCGGTGGACACCTTCGGCCAGGGCGGCGACCCGGGCAAGCACCTCGTCCACCGGACGGCCTTCGCCGATCAGCTTGACGATGGCCGAACCGACAACGGCGCCGTCGGCAATGCGGGCGATCGCTTCGGCGGCCTCGGGGGTCGAGATGCCGAACCCGACCACCAAGGGCAGCCCGGCAGCGGCGCGGATGCGGTCGACCTCGGGCGCGACCTCATCGGCCTGCGCCGAGGGCCCCCCGGTGATGCCGGTGACAGACACATAGTAGACAAAGCCGCTGGTGTTGCGCACCACCTGCGGCAGGCGCCGGTCGTCGGTGGTGGGGGTCGCCAGCCGGATGAAGTTCAGCCCCGCCGCACGGGCGGGCAGGCACAGTTCGGCATCCTCTTCGGGGGGCAGGTCCACGATGATCAGCCCGTCGACACCGGCGGCGACCGCATCGCCAAGGAAGGCGTCCACACCACGGCTGTAGATCGGGTTGTAGTACCCCATCAGCACAACCGGCGTGTCGGCATCGTCCTGCCGGAACCGTCGCACCATTTCCAGCGTCTTTTCCAGCGTCTGCCCGCCGGCCAGCGCCCGCTGGCCCGCAGCCTGGATCGTCGGCCCGTCGGCCATCGGGTCGGTAAAGGGCACGCCCAGTTCGATCACATCCACGCCTGCGCCGGGCAGGCCGCGCATGATCGCCAGCGATGTATCGAAATCCGGATCCCCGCCCATGACATAGGCCACGAACGCCTTGCGTCCTTCGGTGCGGAGCCGGGCAAAGGTATCGTCGATGCGGGTCATGAAAGGCGTCCTGTCGCTGGGGCACGCGCGGTGATGGGCCAGAGGGCCGCGAAAATCAAGGGTCCGCACCCGCCGCGGCGTCAATCGGTTTCGCAAGATAGCGCACCTGCTTGCCCGGCGACGGAGAGCCGCGCCCCACCTCGCGAAAGCCCAGCGCCGCGTGAAAGGCATCCGATCCGGGGTTGGGTGGCAACAGGTTGACTTCGCACACCAGCCGTTCCTGCTGCGGCATGGCGTCTGCGAAGGCTGCGTAGAGCTTCCGCGCGACCCCGCGCCCCTGCGCGGCCGGCACCGTCACCACCCTGTCGACATAGGCGAAACGGTCGAAACGGGTGCCGAACCAGCGGTAGTTCGGGCTGTCATAGGCGGCGCCCGGCCCGAACCCGATCAGGAAGCCTGTCATCACATCGCCGCGGTCCACCATCGCCGCGGCGAATGCGGCCTCGGTGAGCAGTGATTCCAGCGCCCGCATGTCGAGCGGCGATGTCATCGCCGCGACCGCCGCGTTCGCTGCCAGCACCTGACCCAGCATGTCCGGTGCTGCCGTTGCCAGATCGATCCTGTGCATGATCCTGCCCGCCTTGACCTTGCCTGCCCGCGCACCCTACATGCCCCCGACTTTGACGCAGGCGCAAGGAGTGTCCGCAATGGGATTTCGGGTTGGCATCGTCGGGCTTCCGAACGTGGGCAAGTCCACGCTGTTCAACGCGCTGACGCGGACGGCCGCGGCTCAGGCGGCGAATTTTCCGTTCTGCACCATCGAGCCCAATGTGGGCGAGGTCGCCGTGCCCGATGCGCGGCTCGACCGGCTGGCTGCGCTGGCGAAGTCCAAGCAGGTTGTGCCCGCGCGGATGACCTTCGTGGATATCGCCGGCCTGGTCCGCGGCGCATCGAAGGGCGAGGGACTGGGCAACCAGTTTCTGGCCAATATCCGCGAGGTCGATGCCATCGCCCATGTGCTGCGCTGCTTCGAGGATGGCGATGTGACCCATGTGGAGGGCCGCGTCGATCCGGTGGCCGATGCCGATACCGTGGAGACCGAGCTGATGCTGGCCGACATGGATTCGATCAACCGCAGGCTGGCGAACCTGTCGCGCAAACTGCGTGGCGGCGATGCCGAGGCTGTTCAGCAGGACAGGCTCCTGCGGGGCGCGCTCGAGGCGCTGGAGGCCGGCAGGCCGGCGCGCAGCGTTCCGGTGGCCGAGGAAGACATCAGGGCATGGCGCCTGTTGCAGTTGCTGACCGCCAAGCCGGTGCTTTATGTCTGCAACGTCGAGGAATCATCGGCTGCCAACGGCAATGCCCAGTCGGACCGCGTGGCCGAACTGGCCGCCGGGCAAGGTGCCGGCCATGTTGTCATCTCGGCCCGGATCGAGGAAGAGATCAGCCAGCTCGATGCGGCCGATGCGGCCGAATTCCTCGCCGAACTGGAGTTGCAGGAGCCCGGGCTCGACCGGCTGATCCGCGCCGGCTACGATCTGCTCGGCCTGCGGACCTTCTTTACCGTCGGCCCCAAGGAAGCCCGCGCCTGGACAATCCCCGCCGGTACCCGCGCGCCGCAGGCAGCGGGTGTGATCCACGGCGATTTCGAACGCGGCTTCATCCGCGCCGAAACCATCGCCTATGACGATTTCATCGCCTGCGGTGGCGAACAGGGTGCCAAGGAAGCCGGGCGCATGCGGGCCGAGGGCAAGACCTATGTGGTGGCCGACGGCGATGTGATGCATTTTCTGTTCAATGCCTGAGATTTCTCTGACCCTGTGAAGCCGGTCTTTACCATTGCCGGCCAGCCTCTGGCCCTGTCGGGCTGCGCACGGGCTGGGTCATGGGCCATTTCATGCATGTTGCAACGGTGGGCGCGTCGGGGCTGGCGCATCCCTGGGGCATTTCGGTTCTGGATGTGGTGTGGTTTCAGGACACGCCATACCTCTACGCCGGGGCCTTTGCCGATGGCGGGGTGAACCGGCTGCGGCTGGCATCGGATCAGGTGGCCGAATTCCTCGACGCGCGGCCTGCCAGCAACCAGAGCGGGTCTCGCGGGCTGACCGACATGGTGTTTCTGGATCATGGCGACCAATCCCTGTGGCTGGCCGCCGGCCGGCATCAGGCCAGCCGGGCCTTCCGCGAGGTCGATGCCGATGGCAGCTTGCGCCGGCTGCGCGAGATCGGCACCGATGCCGGCGATCTGGCGCAATGGACCCATCTGGCGACCTTCACCGGCGAAGGGGCGGAACATGTGGTTGCAGCCCGCTGGGGCGCGCCGGGGGTGCAGGTGTTTCGGGTCGACAGCCCCACCAGCCTGACCCTGACCGACGTTCAGGCAGCCGGCACCAAGACCGCGCTTGGCGATGTGTCGGCGCTCCTGACCCTGCATCCCGGCCCGGTGCCGGTGGTGATTGCCGGATCAGCGGCCGAGGGCGGCATTGCCAGCTATCTCGCCCATGCCGACGGCCGGCTGGAACTGGCCGACACGCTGGGCGCGCGTTTCGGGCTGGGCATCGCCGGGGTCACCGCACTGGCCGGGGCCGAGGTGATGGGCGAAAGCTTCGTGCTGGTCGGCGCCTCCGGGACCGGCACGATCAGTTCGTTTCGGGTCAACCATCTGGGCGTCCTGTTCGAGGCCGATCATGTGACCGACACCCTGCACACCCGCTTTGGCGGGGTGCAGGACATTGCCACCTTCTCGCATGAGGGGCGCGCCTTTGCCGTTGCCGGTGGCGGCGATGACGGGCTTGCCCTGTTCGAACTCGGGCCGGGCGGGCGGCTATACCATCTGCAAAGCATCACCCATCAGCCGGGCTGGACGCTGGAGAATGTGCAGGCGGTGGCGGCGGCGGTGGTGGGCGGTTCGGCGCAGGTCTTTGCCGCGGGCGAGGTGCAGGCCGGGCTGACGCAGT
>SKWP01000310.1 GCA_007128865.1 Paracoccaceae bacterium | reverse complement strand
TCGGCGACATGGCCGGCATTCAGGAAATGCGCCTGCAGCACGTCGCCGTTGGCGGCGATGGTGTCCGGCGTCAGGTCGGGGTCGGTGCCCGCGTTCCACAGCAGCCCGACCTGGATCAGCGCCTTGCTGCGGTAGCCGAAGATGTAGGAAAGCTGCGCGGTGCCGCCCTCGGGCAGCACACCGGGCACCAGCGCGGTCAGCACGCGGGTACGTTCGACAGTGTTGATGCCATCCATAAGGGCGTCGGGGTCGATGGCGAAATCGGCGGCGGCGGCGGCGCGCACCGCGTCTTCGGTCATGCCGAAGCGGGCGGAACGAAAGCCCGTCACCTGCGCCGCGCGCGCCGGGGTCGTGGCCAGGGCGCCTTCGGATGCCGATTGCGCAATGGCCGGAACCGGCAGGCAGGACATTGCCAGCGCCATGACCGTGGCAACGATGCTCCGGCACGGGGCCGGGCGCGGAAAGGCAGCGCGGATCGCCTGCATTCACCGTCCCCTGCGAGGTCCGGTCGGGTCACGCCCGCCGGATCCTGTTTTCCAAGCGCCCCTTCCACCCATAGGGAACCAGCAACCAACCCGTCTTCGACACTTGCCCGGCCACAGAAACCGGACCGAAGCGTCTGCACCGGCACGCAAACCTGTTGTTGCGATGGCCGGAACTGCGCCGCTGCGGCAAGGGTCAGTAGCGAGTTTGAGCAAAGAGTGCCGCCCGGTTTACGATGCGTCAAGCCGCCGGGAGTGCGCACCGCAGGGTCGAGACGGCCCGCAAAGGCGGCGACGCGAGCCGGTTCGGCCTGCGCAGCCTTTGTGCAAAGGAGATTTTTAATCATCCTCTTGGATAGGCTTTCTTGAACTTTTTTTCTTCATGGCTGCCTTTTTCGCAACATGATGGCGCCGTTGTGTGCGATCGGCGTGGTTCAGGCAGGCGGAACGGGCGCTGTGCCCGCGGCATGGCCGCAAAACACCGCAGACGATTCGAAGCCGTCGCGACAGGCGCCACGGGGTCCGCGGCACCGGCACCGCATCAGCCAAACTGCGGCGGCCAGCCCGGCACCAGCGTTATTGCCTGCGGGTCGAGCCCCGCGCCGCCCTGCACCACGGCCAGCGCCTGCCCGTCCAGCAGCACCACGGCAGCGCCTGGGTCGTCGGCCACCGCGGCGAGGCTGACCACCGGCGCGGGGTACAGGCCCGGGTCATAGCCCACCAGCAGCCGGTCCTCGGCCGGGTCGAAATCGGCAATGACGGCGCCGCCCCCGGCCATCCAGTCACCCAGCAGGAAGCTGTCGGCGCCGCTGCCGCCATGGGCGGTATCGTCGCGCCCGAGGATCAGCAGATCGTCGCCGGCGCCGCCGTTCAGCAGGCTCGGCCCGGCACGATCGTTGCCGTCGGCATCAAATCGCACCCCGACAAGCGTGTCATTGCCCGCACCGCCGAACAGCGTGTCGGCGCCGGGGCCGGCGATCAGCAGGTCGTCGCCGAAACCGCCGGCCAGCATGTTGTTGCCGCCACCGGCCAGCAGGGTGTCGTTGCCGGCGCCGCCCTCCAGCGTCGTATCGCCGTCACCGCCGAGAAGCAGGTCGTCACCCGCCCCCCCGCGCAGCAAGGCCGCGCCGCCCCCGGCCAGAAGCGTGTCGTTGCCCGGCCCGCCATCGAGCGTGTCGTTGCCCGGCCCGCCGATGAGCCGGTCGTCGCCGTCACCGCCCCAGAGCCGGTTGTCGCCCAGCCCGGCCACCATAAGGTCGTTGCCGGCCCCGCCATGGATCAGATCGTCGCCCGCCCCGCCAAACAGGGTATCCGCGCCGTCGCCGCCGGTCAGCACCGCGCCCGCATCATCGGCGGCGCGCAGGAAATCGCCGGCAGCGGGCGGCGGTGGCGGGTCATCGGTGCTGTCGGGGCCGTCGGGCGGCAGCGGTTCGTCCGGGGCGTCCGGCGCAGCCCAGGGGTCGTGAAGCAGATGGTCCCAGGGCGAAGGCTCGGCTGCGTCGGGGGGCTGCTGATCCTCTGGCCAGCCGGGCAGTTCGTCCAGCAGATCGGCAAGGCTTCCGCGCGGGTCTTCGGCCAGCGACGCGGTACCGCCCGCTTCGCCCTCGGCTTCGGCCCCGTCATCCCCGGTGTCGGAATTCAGCAACGCATCGGCCAGCGATGCGGCGAAAAACAGCCCCAAAAGGCCCGCAAACCACAGCATGGCGCCCCCCGCCTTGGCCCGCGGGCGGACTTCTTCCCCGCGCCAGGCCGGACACCCGCGATTCTGGCAGGCCCGATGACCGCCCATAGCATGCCAAACCTTTCCGGACCCCTTCCACAGGGGCTTTCCAAGCCCGGTGAAATCCCCTAATGGGGCGCATCGCCCCGCCGGCCCGGCCGTCGGGGTCAAGGGCCTTGCTGGACGACATCCCGGCTCGTGCCGTCACATGACCTGAAAGGAGACCCCGATGTCGATCACTGTCGAAGACAAGGCACAGGCAATCAAGGATTTCGCCACCAAGGACGGCGATACCGGATCGCCCGAGGTGCAGGTCGCGATCCTGACCAAGCGCATCACCACGCTGACCGAGCATTTCAAGACCCACAAGAAGGACAACCATTCGCGTCGCGGACTGCTGATGCTGGTTGCCCGGCGCCGCAAGCTGCTGGATTACCTGAACCGGAAGGATTCGGCGCGCTACCGCGACCTGATCGCCCGGCTCGGCATCCGCCGCTGAGGCCCACCGCCCCAACCGGCCATGACGCCCGCTCTGCCAGAGCGGGCGTCTTGCGTTTCGGGCTGCTGCACGGGGCACGCCCCGGTCGCCGCCGCCCGCCATCATCGACAGGGCCGGCCCGGCATAGCAGACTGCAGCGTACCGGCGCAGGGCCGGGGGTGACTCGGGTACAGACGCGATGACCACGCCGCAGGTATTGATCTTCGGCATCCTGGCAGGAACGCTTGCGCTGTTCCTCTGGGGGCGGCTGCGCCATGATGTGGTGGCGCTGTCGGCGCTGATGGCCTGCGTGATTGCCGGGCTGGTCCCGGCCGGCGCGGCCTTTGCCGGGTTCGGCCATCCGGCGGTGATCACCGTTGCCTGCGTGCTGGTGCTCAGTCAGGGGTTGCAGAACACCGGCGCCGTCGACTGGCTGGCGCGCGGCATCCTGCCCCGCGAGGCCGGGCGGCTGACCAGCATGCTGGCCCTGCTCGGGCTGGGCGCGGCGCTGTCGGGGGTCATGAACAATGTCGGCGCCATGGCGCTGCTGATGCCGGTCGCGGTGCAACTGGCCGGCCGGATGGACCTTGCCCCCGGTCAGGTGCTGATGCCGCTGGCCTTCGGCACGATCCTGGGCGGCATGACGACGCTGATCGGCACGCCGCCCAATCTCATCGTCTCGGGTTTCCGGGCCGAAACCGGCGCCGGCCATTTCGGCATGTTCGATTTCGCGCCCGTGGGTGTCGCCGTCGCGGTTACCGGGGTGATCCTTGTGGCCGCCGTCGGCTGGAGGCTGGTGCCGGCGCGCAAATCCTCGGCCCGCGAAGGGTTCGAGACCGGTTCCTACATGACCGAGGCACGGGTGCCGGAGGGCAGCAAGGCGGTCGGGCTGACCCTGCATGCCTTCGAGAGCGAGATCGAGGAAAGCGGCGCGCAGGTTGTCGGGCTGGTGCGCAACGAGGTCAGGATGATCGCGCCCCACGGCCGGCGCCGGATCCGGGCCGATGACATTCTGGTACTGGACGCCGATGTCGAGGCCCTGGCCGAGGCGCTGTCGGTGTTCGACATCAAGCTGGAGGCACAGGCAGAACCGCCGGCCGGGGAGGACGGAAACGGAGCCGACGACGCCGCAGGCAAGGCCGGCGACGCGTCCAAGGACAAGGGCGAGGAAGGCACCGACCCCGACGAGGACGTTGTCCTGCGCGAACTGGCGGTTCTGCCGGGTTCCACGATTGTCGGGCGGTCGGCCCATGAGATGCGGCTGCGCACGCGATACGGGATCAACCTGCTTGCCGTTTCCCGCGAAGGGGGCACCCCCCGGACAAGGCTGCGCAGGCTGAAGCTGAAATCGGGCGACCTGCTGCTGGTTCAGGGACCGGCAGAGGTCATGGCGGAATTCATCAAGGATACCGGCTGCGTGCCGCTGGGCGAACGCGCCCTGCGCATCCCCGACAAGCGCATGGCACTGATCGCCGGGGCGATCATGCTGGGGGCCATCGGGATTGTCACGCTGGGGCTGCTGCCGGCGGCCGCGGCCTTTGCGCTGGGTGTGCTGGCCTCGATGCTGCTGCGCACCGTGCCGCCGCGGCAGGTGTACACCGCCATCGACTGGCCGGTCATCGTGCTGCTGGCGGCGCTGATCCCGGTTGCGGGGGCGATGCAGACCACCGGAGCGGCCGATCTGCTGGCGCGCTTTCTGGTCGAAAGCATCGCTCGCGGCAACGCCGTCGCGGCGCTGGCGATGGTGCTGGTGACGACGATGTTCCTGTCGGACATGATGAACAACGCAGCCACCGCCGCGGTGCTGTGCCCGATCGCGCTTGGCATCGCCGCAACGCTCGGGGTCAACCCCGACAGTTTCCTGATGGCGGTGGCGATCGGTGCCTCCTGCGCCTTTCTCACCCCGATCGGGCACCAGAACAACACGCTCATCCTTGGCCCCGGCGGATTCCGCTTTGGCGATTACTGGCGGCTCGGCCTGCCGCTCGAGGTTCTGGTGGTGGTGGTCAGCGTGCCGCTGCTGCTGGTGGTGTGGCCGTTGTAGGCGCCTGCCGTCCGCGGCCGGCCCGGCTCAACACCCCGCTTCCCCCGGCTGCGGAATTGCTGTATTGCCGCGCCATCTGTGACGTGACGCCCTGGCCCCGGCGTGATGCGAAGGATGAAGGGGGTCGGCGGCAATGGGGCCGCCATGCAACGCGGGAAGTCCGGAGGGCCGGAGCTTCCCCGAGGGATGCGCTGAATGTTCAAGACATCAAGACGATCGATCCAGTGGGGCGAGGAAACGCTGACGCTGGAAACGGGCAAGGTTGCCCGTCAGGCCGACGGTTCGGTCATTGCCACGCTGGGCGAGACCTCGGTGATGGCCAATGTCACCTTTGCGAAGACGGCCAAGCCGGGGCAGGATTTCTTCCCGCTCACGGTTCACTATCAGGAACGCTATTATGCCGCCGGCAAGGTGCCCGGCGGATTCTTCAAGCGCGAGGCGCGGCCATCCGAAAAGGAAACGCTGACCTCGCGGCTGATCGACCGACCCGTTCGTCCGCTGTTCGTGGACGGCTTCAAGAACGAGGTGCTGGTGATCTGCACCGTGCTGAGCCACGATCTGGTCAATGAGCCCGATATCGTGGCGATGATCGCCGCCTCGGCGGCGCTGACCATCTCGGGCGTGCCCTTCATGGGCCCGATCGCGGCGGCGCGGGTCGGTTTCGTGGACGGGCAGTATGTGCTCAACCCGGACTGCGACGACATGCACAAGCTGCGCGACAACCCCGAACAGCGGCTTGACCTGGTGGTCGCGGGGACGCGCGATGCGGTGATGATGGTCGAATCGGAAGCCTATGAACTGTCCGAGGCCGAAATGCTGGGCGCGGTGAAGTTCGCCCATGAAAGCTATCAGCCGGTGATCGACCTGATCATCGATCTGGCCGAAGACGCGGCAAAGGAACCCTTCGACTTCGCGCCTCCGGATTATTCGGCGCTCTACGCAGCGGTGAAGGCGGCAGGCGAGGCGCAGATGCGTGAAGCTTTTGCGATCCGCGACAAGCAGGAGCGGGTGAACGCCATCGGCGCGGCGCGCGACGCGATCCGGGCGCAGCTGAGCGAGGAACAGCAGGGTGACGAGAACCTGCAATCGGCGCTCAAGAAGC
>SKWP01000238.1 GCA_007128865.1 Paracoccaceae bacterium | reverse complement strand
CCCGGCGGGATCGTCGCCCAGATCATCAATGCCGGCCCGCCGGTGCCGGTCCCCGTTGATGACCGGCCGCCCGATGCGCCGCCCGATCTGGATGAATGGGATGAGGACAGCGACGGCGATTCCGCTGGTGGTGGCAACGGTGAGGGCGACGGCGACGGTGGCGGTAACGGGAATGGCGACGAAAACGGCAACGGTGAGGGCGACGGAAACGGCAACGGGAACGGCGAAGACAACGGCGATGACGAGGACGACGAGCCGGAATTCAAGCCCGGCCTGTTGCGCACCATCGCGCTGACGAACGGCAGCACCGCGCTGCTCGCGGCGCCGCGCGACGTGCTGATCTCGGGCGACGGGGCGGTTGCCTATGTCGCCACCAGCGCGGGTATCGCCATCATCGACATGGTGACTCTGCGCCAGTTCGATGCCGATCCCTCGGTCGAGGGGGCCTCGGTCGTCGGGATACCGGGTGGCAATGTGCAGGCGATGGCGCTGTCGCCGGACGGCAACTTCCTGTTTGCCGCGGGGCTCGGGCATGTCCACAAGATCGACCTGCGGCCGGGCTCGCCCGACTATCTGAAATCGGTGCAGGGCGGCGTGCGGCTGAACACGCCCGCGGCGCTGAACGGCAAGATCAATCACCTCGCGGTGTCCGCGGACGGGCGCAAGCTGTTTGTCGCGGTGCCGAATTCGCAGCCCTTCGGCGCCAACAGCTGGCTGCGCGGCGGCGGCGAGGCCGGCAAGATCGTGGTCATCAACGTCAACCCGGCCGACCGCGACCGCTTTGGCAATCGCTACATGGAGGTCATCGGCGAACTGGATGGCCGCAACGAACCGTTCCGCATCTTTGCGACCTCCGATCCGAACCGGCTGGCCTTTACCTCGCGCGGGGATCTGGCCGCGGGTTTCCACACCATCACCGTGACCAACAGCGATCCGCGCGCCTTTACCGCCCGGGTCGAGACGCCGCAGACGGGTTATGACGGCGGCTCGCCGCTGCGGTTGAATCAGGAATCGATCGGGATCCAGTTGATCCCCAACCTTTCGGTCGGCGCCTTTGGCGGGTTCTATTCGGAAACATGGCGCGCCTCGACGGCGCAGCGCTATGACCTGAACATCCGCAACGCCGCCGGGGTGGTGGTGGCGCCCGACCTGTCGCATGCCTTCGTGTCGGACTGGGGCGCGTCGCGCTTCCTGACCATCGATCCGACGGTGGCAGAGCGGATCGAGACCGCCCATGATACCGGGTCCAAGGTCGGGCTGATCCTGAACCCGTTCAACTTCACCTCGGCGGAATGGGCGCAGCGCAACCTCGACAGCCGCGCCTTTGCGCATACGCGCCCGATCCTGCAATCGGCCACCAGCCCGATCCCGCTGCAGTTCATCACCGATCTGGCGCTGTCGCCCGATGGCGGCACGCTTTATGTCAACGTCTACAACGCCGGGGTGGTGGCCACCTATGACGTGGCCGCCTGGATCGATGAATCGCGGCGCCGCGACGAGGCGAGCTTTGACTCGGACGGGGTCAACAAGAACCTGAGCGGCAAGATCAACCGCCGCGTCCCGATCGACCGCGACCCCGACAAGGCCAGCGACGAACAGGGCCGCAGCCTGCTGCCGGCCGAGGGCGTCGTCGGCCATCCGATCGATGTGGAACGGCGCAGCCGCGGCATCAGCGTCGAGGCCCCGGTAGGGCTGCGCCTGATCGGGCCGCGCGGCGAACTGCTGCTGCACGGCGACGACGCCGAGGAAGAGGTGGTGTTCGAGCTGCGCCTCGATCCCACGCAACTGGCCGCGCCGCGGTTCGAGGCCAACCTGTTTCTCAGCACCCAGAAGCCGAAAGAGGGGCTGTTTCCCTGGGACACGCCGCGCAGCCGCGACGATCAGGGGTCGCAGACCACGCCCGATCTGCCCGATGCCCACCCCTTCAGGCTGCTCAACAGCCCGCGCACGGTGCCGGGGGATGGCGGGTTCTCGTTCGAATCGGGGTATCTCTACACGCTGGCGGCCGATGGCACCGTGGCCTCGAAAACGGCGCTGGCGGGCGATGACATCCCCGACGGGCTGGAAGCCGGGCATGTGCTGCGGATCCGCATGTCGGATGAACTGCAGCGCCTGCTGACGGTCGGTCAGGTCTATCACTGGGGCGCGCAGGTGCGGATGAACGGTCGCACCGTGACTGCCGCGACCGCCTTCAAGGCCAAGCCGCCCGAGGTCGAGACACCCTATTCGGTGGTCAATGTCCTGACCCACGGGCTGATCCTGAACCCGCGGCCGGTGGCCGGGGCCAAGCCGCTCGATGCCGATGCGCTGGCGCTGTGGCTGGACCGTGCCGCCGCGCTGGATGCCGCCGCCGGCAAGGGCGTCGTGCTGGTCTACAACCGCGCCACCGGCAACTGGCACCGCTACAGCCCCGGCGGCAGCATCGCGTCTTCGGCGGCCGGTGCCTCGGCCCTGCGCGAGGGCAAGCCGGTGACGCTGGTGCTGGACTGGAGCCATGAAAGCGATATCACCGACAGCGGCTTTGCCGAGGCCAAGGCAGACGCGGCCTTTGCCGCCATGGTGCATCTGGACGGGCTGGTTGACGGCAAGCTGCTGAAAAGCCCGCTGCATTTCATCGGCGCCGGGCGTGGCGCGGTGGTCAATTCCGAAATCATCCAGCGGCTGGGCTGGCATTTCGACGATCGCCAGATCGCCATTCACATGACCGCGCTCGATCCGCATGACACCTTTGCCTGGCATGACCAGGCCGGCCCGGATGTGCTGCTGAACTGGCTGCTTCAGACCGCCGCCCTGGCCGGCGCGAATGCCGAGAATTTCAAGGGCGACACGGCGCTGGCCAAGACCGCCGCCCAGGGTCGGGCCATTGTCGAGACGCTGATGGGCCTTGGCGGGCTGGCCGGGGTCCAGATGTTCCCGGTGCCGTTCGGCAGCTTCGACGATCCGCCGGTGCAGGTGTGGCGCAACGTGCAGTTTGCCGACAACTACTTCCAGCAGGTGCTGGGGCCGCTGGGCGGCCCCGGTTCGGCCAGCCCGCGCGGGCATGACATTCCCAGCCTCGCGGCGCTGCCGGTGTCCGATGTGCGCCGCCAGCCCAACATCAGCTACAACTTCACTACCGCGGGGCTGCCGGGCTTTCGGGTCGACGATACGCTGGCGATGCTGTCCGACCGGGTGGCAACATGGTATTTTGGCACCGTCGATACCAATGCCCGCGATCTCGCCGGGCAGACGGTATGGCGCACCGCATCCGATATCGGGCTGCGGGTCGGGCCGCAGACGCTGCCTTCGAGCATTCCCAACCCCTTTGCCGAAACCTTCACCGCCCAGCCGTGGTACGGCCTGTCACCGCAGGCGCTGGCGGCGGGCAGCTACCAGAATTTCGTGCTCGCGCCGCTGGGCCAGATCCGCAATGCCGCCGACATCACCGAGGCCGGCACCGGCGCCTACCTGCCCAACGAGGCGGTGGGGCTGGGCTGGTTCTTTTCGCCCGCCGGCGGCGGGGCCGATCTGCGCCCCGGCCCGGATTTCGGCGGCACGCCGATTTCGTTCGACAACACCCGCCTCGGCGCGGCCTCGCGCGCCGGCGATCCGGGTGGCGATGCGGTGCCGGGCATCTTCAACGGCAATTTCGATCTCGGTACCCGCCACGCGCTGACCGGCTACATGAGCTGGATGGTCCAGTCGCTCGACCGGGCCTTCGTGCGCCCGTCCCTTCCCTATGCCTCGGTGGCGCCGCTGGGCAGCCTGTCGCAGCCCTTCGGCTTCCGGATGCAGCCGCTGCCCGAGGAGATGGGGCGGATGCCGTTCGACTTCAGCCTGCCGGGCTGGTCGATGCATGGCGGAACAAGCTCGTCCAGCAAGGGCGACAGCTATACCGCCAAGCTGCTCAAGGGCGTCGCGCCCGAGCATTTCTCGGACAAGGCCGACATCACCGGGCTGTTCCTGGTCAACACCTGGCTGGCGCGCGAACTGGGCGATGTGCTTTATGTCCATCTCGACCGGGTGCTGCGCAGCACCCTGCGCGCCTGGGGCGATGCCACCGAACATGCCGCGCGGATCGCGCAGTTCCGCAGCGACCAGCAGGTGCCCGGTCAGGATACCGCCCGCGACGACATGATCGCCGACTACATCGCGGCGCGGGGCTTTGTCATCGTCGGCAGCGGCGATACCGCCGAGGTGCGCAATGCCGCCACCGGGGCGCCGGTGATGCCGCTCGACGAATTGCAGGTCGCAACCGATGCGGCGCTCAAGGCGCTGTCGGACGTCGGCTATTCCGAGACGACCGGCAAGGCGCTGCATGACTTCATGAAGAAGCTGCACGACGACCACGCCCAGTATCTCCACCGCGCCACCCCGCCACCCGACCTGATGGCAGCGCTGGCGCTGCCGGCCCGGACCCAGGCCGAGATCGACGCCAAGCGCGCGGCGCTGAACACGGCGGCGGACTGGCTGCGCGACAACATCATCGCCGCGACCGCGCTGATGATCGAACGCGCCCATGACGGCCAGACCGTGACCGGCGCCATCACCGACCGCGAAGGCACCGATTTCGCGCTGATGATGGGCGGCGGCGTTTCGCTGCAGGATCTGATGAAGAAGATCCTGCCCGGCGAGGCGATCGACCCGCTGACCACCCGGAAGGATGGCAAGAAGACCGAACGCTCGCTGTCCAAGCTTGTCTCGGACGCGATCAAGGATGCCTTCAAGCTCGATGACGAAGGCAACAAGAAGGAAGGCGAAGAACCCGAAAGCGGCATCAACCTCGACCGGATCACCCATAACCGGCTCTACATCCCCGAGGATGCCGAGGTGCTGGACGTGGATGTCCTGCTGCCTCTGGCCTGGGGCGGCAGGATGCAGATCGAGGCCAGCTTTACCGCCATGGGCGGCACCAGCCTGGGCAGCGACACCAAGACCCTCGAGGCGCGGCATTTCGACAAGCAGACCCTGCGCTTCGAGGTGCCCGAGGCCGCGCGCGGTACCGTCGCCGCCATCACCCTGCGCCATGTCGGCCTCGAGGTCGAAGGCTTCGCGCCCCAGGCCACCGCCACCGACGAGGCCCGCGACGCATCCTTCTACATCAGCCCGCTCTATGGCCGGCAGACGGTGGGCGAGGGGCGCGCAAACCCGCTCAGCGCCATCCTGTTCATCGACAACCTGCGCTTCGACCAGCCCGATCCGCAACGCATCGCCACCGTCGGGCCGGGCGCCGCGCCGGTCTCGCTGGCCGATGCCGAGACGATGCTCGACGCCGCGCGGATGGTCTGGGCCGAAAGCGGGTTGCAGCCGGCCGGCGCCGCCACGGCCGGGCCGGTGACGCTGCGGCTTGCCGATCTGCCCGAGGGCCGCCTGGCGCAGGTGCATGACGGGGTGATCACGCTCGATGCCACCGCGCAGGGGCATGGCTGGTTCGTCGATGCCGACCCGCTTGCCCATGGCGGTTTTGCAGTCAGCGACCGGGCGCATCTGCTGCTGGCCGAGGCCGGCACCGCGGCGGCCGGACGGGTGGATCTGCTGACGGTGCTCATGCACGAGCTTGGCAACCACTGGGGCCTCGGCGACGTCCCGGCCGGGGATGACGGCGGCTTCCTGATGTCGGCGCTGATCGAGACCGGCATGCGCCGCCTGCCTTCGGCCTGGGATGTGCAGCGTTTCGCCGATCCCGATACCGGGGGCCAGGCCGGCGCCGATGCCACCACCGGCGCGCCGGGCGCGGTCAGCCTGCTGGGCGCCGCACCGGCGACGCAGGCAGCCGCCACGGCCGATGCCGGGCCCCTGTGGCAAACCGGCGATCCGGCGCTGCTGAGCGCGGGCGGTGTTCTGGACGGTGG
>SKWP01000390.1 GCA_007128865.1 Paracoccaceae bacterium | reverse complement strand
GTGCCGTCGCTGCCTTCCAGCAGGTTGTGCCAGCGGGCGAACTGGGCTTCCACCCCGGCGCCGGGCAGGGGGGCGGTGGCCCCGGCGCGCGTGCCGCCGGCGCCGGCACGCCCCTGGGACTTGGCGGCCAGCGCAATGTCGATGCCGATCCGGGCCATGCCGGTGGTGCGCTGCTGGATGCGGGTGGAGATCTGCTGTGCGGCCACGCCGGCGATACCGCTGCCGCCGCCGACCCCGTCGAGCAGATCGAGCCCGGCGCCGAAACTGCCCTCGCCTTCGAAATCCTCGGTCAGCCGGGTTTCCTGGGCGATGGCCTGCACCAGCAGGAAGACCGGCGAAAGCCGCGCCGCCGAGGCCGCGCCGAGTGCGGTGAAGTTCGGCGGGTCGGCGGACATCGGGCGCAGCTTGAGGTTGTCGAGCACCTCGTTCCAGGCATTGGTGAAATCGACCGCATAGCGATTGAGCAGGATCGGCCCGAGATTGCCGAGCTGGCCCTCGATGTCGACAGCCTCGGCCTTGTCGCCCAGCACCCATTGTTCGGTTTCGAGCTTCTGGGCGACTTCGCTGAGCCGGGGCAGGAAATACTGGTGAAAGCCGGCATAGGTATAGATGCCGGGTACCACCAGCTCGGACAGGTCGCGGCCGTCCACCGTCTCGAACACCAGTTCGGCATCGGTTCCGGCACGCAGCGCGACGTTGAACTCTTCCAGCTCGCGCGGGTTCACCGCGCCCTGCACCAGCAGATAGGCCTGATCGGCCAGTTCGATGCGCGCCAGCATCAGCTCGGCCTGTTCGATCAGCGCGCCGTTGAGCGCAAATCGCGGCCGGCGGGCGTTGCCGAGTTCGAGCATCGCCCACAGATGCTCTTCCAGTTGCAGGCGCGCATCGCGAAAGGCGCCGCCGCCGGGGTAGAGATTGCGCGCCCAGTCGTCGCGGAACCAGGCCACCACCAGCGCATCGTCGC
The DNA here is from genome assembly GCA_007128865.1 of Paracoccaceae bacterium. Classification (GTDB taxonomy): domain Bacteria; phylum Pseudomonadota; class Alphaproteobacteria; order Rhodobacterales; family Rhodobacteraceae; genus Rhodobaculum. The sequence goes on along the minus strand of SKWP01000390.1, from coordinate 4,959 downwards.
GCACCGGGGCGGCATCGCCCAGGAGCTTGTAGACCTTCAGCGCCTCGTAAAGCGCGATGGTATTGTTGGTGGCGACGAATTCGGTCAGCTGCTGTTCGAGCCGCAGGATCAGGCGCGAACGGAACATGCGTTCCAGCGCGTCGCGGTAGCTTGCGGTCGCGGCCGAATTCAGCGCCCCGCGCTGCGAAAAACCGAAGCGTTCGAAAAACGCGCGGTCGTCATGCGTGTCGCCATATCCGGTCGGCATGTCGCGCAGCATCTGCAACAGCCCCGCCACCGGCAGCAGATCGTCGTCGTCGACCTCGCGGGCGGATAGTTCGTTGCGCGCCGCGGCCTCGTATTCGGCCAGCGCGGCCTCGGCGGTGCGCACCAGCGCGCGGTTGTGATAGAAGCTTGCCCCCCACACCGCCAGAAGCCCCAGCGTGCTCAGCACCACAAGGCCCAGCGCGCCATAGCGCAGCATGGCCTCGCGGCGCACGGCACTGCGATCATGGCTTACCCAGCCGGCTTCGGCGAACACCACCTTGCGCAACAGGTCGTGCAGGAAATAGCTGCGCCCCTTGCCCGAAAGCCCGCCGCCGGCCTCGAGCGGGCCAAAGCTGCGCTCCATCGCGCCCAGAACCTGATCGATCGGGGTGCCTTCCTGAGTGCCCGAAGACAGGTAGAAGCCGCGCAGGGTGGCATTGACGCGATAGCGGGTCGAACCGAACACCTCGGTCAGCAGGCCCGCGATCCTGTCGCGCAGCATCGCCACCTGACCGGGAAAGCCGAAGATGGCGATGCGGGCGATGCCGTCGGGTTCTTCCTGCAGCCGGTCGGTGACTTCCTCGGACAGGCGGGCAACCAGCGCGTCGAATTCCTCGCCGACGCGCTGCACGGTGGCTTCGCGCCGCGTCTTGGTCCTGAAGGTCGCGCCCCAGACCTTTTGCCGCCGCGCAGCACTGAAGGAGCCGAAGAATTCGCTGAAACCGGCGATCAGATCGGCCTTGGTGAACAGCACATAGACCGGCACATCGACCTTGAGGACCTGGTGCAGTTCCTGCAGGCGCTCGCGGATGGCGGTGGCATGGGCCTCCAGCGTCTCGGGCGTGCCGGTCAGCAGTTCCTCGACGCTGATGGCGACGATGACGCCGTTGATCGGCTGCCGGGGGCGGTGCACCTTGAGCAGGCCCAGGAACGACAGCCAGCTTTCGCGGTCGGCCCCGGCGTCGCTGTCCTGGGTGGTGTAGCGCCCGGCGGTATCGATCAGCACCGCCTCTTCGGAAAACCACCAGTCGCAATACCGGGTGCCGCCGGCGCCGGGCATCGCGCCGCCCGACTTTTCGGCAAGCGGGAACTTGATGCCCGAATTCAGCAGCGCCGTGGTCTTGCCCGCGCCGGGCGGGCCGATGATCACATACCACGGCAGTTCGTAAAGATAGCCCGAGGAACCCGAGGATTTGCGCAGCACCGCCAGCGCCTCTTCCATCTTTTCGGCCAGTTCGACGCCATCACCCTGTTTTTCCGGCGCGATGGCTTCCTGAAGCGCACGTTCGGCGCGGCGGGCGCGCAAGAAACGTATCAGATAGAACGTACCCACGATGAAGACGATGGCCGCGATGGTCAGGCTTCGGGCCAGTGCGCGCTCAAGCGGATAGGCCGTTCCGAAGCCGATCATCGGCCCCGCGAACCAGATAGCCAGCGACAACGCCAGCACCCCGAGCAGGATCAACAGGTGTTTGAGCCAGAATTTCATCGCAAGCTCGTCCGATCTGCGGCGGCGTTGCCGCCGATGTTTTCAAGACCCCGCCCGGGGGCGCGGTCAGTACTGGCCGTCACGTCGAATCAGGACTTCCACCCGGCGGTTCTCGGCCCGGCCCTCGGCGGTGGCGTTGTCGGCGATCGGTTCATCCTCGCCGCGGCCGATCACCTCGATCCGGTCGGGCTGGGACAGTGCCGGGGCAATCATCCGATGAACCGATTCAGCCCTGGCAACCGAAAGCTCGTGATTGTTCTTGAACCGGCCCCGACCCGAAAGCGGCACGCTGTCGGTATGCCCGACGATGCGGATTTCCCCGGTTTCGGCCTCAAGCACCGCAGCGATGCGGTTGGCCACGTCCCTGAAGGCCTCGCGCGCCTCGGCCGAGCCGCTGTCGAACAGCACCAGGTTGTTGGCGGTCACCGCAATGAAGTTCCCGGCGGTATCGACACGCAGGGTGCCGGCCTCGATATCGCCAGCCAGGGCGTCGCGGATGCGTTCAAGCTGAGTGGTTTCGGGCGGTGGCGGGGGTTCGTAAACGGTCGGCTCGACCTGGATGCCCGGAACCGCTGCAACCACCGCGGCACGCACGATGGTCACGCCTTCGGTCGGGTGCATGCTGCGCATCCGTTCGGCCAGGGTGCTGCCATCCTCGGCCAGAAGCACGCGCATGCCCACATAGCTGCCGGCCAGGATGAAGGCGGCAAGGCTGGCCACCACCCAGACCGGCACCCGCGCACCCTGCCGGCGGGCGGCAATCTCGACCCCCTGCCAGTTGGGCGAGATGTCGTCATCGCCGCGCGGCTTGACCCGGCGCAGCGTCTCGAAGATCTGGCGGCGGATGCGTTGCAGTTCGACCTCGCCGCCGGGCATGGTGCGGTACTGGCCTTCGAAGCCCAGTTGCAGGCAGGTCAGCATCAGTTCCAGCAGGTGGTACTTGCGGATCGGGTCGGCCAGCGCCTTTTCGGCTTCCTGAAAGAACCCGACGCCCGAGGTGCGGCGGTTGAAGAACCGCGCCACCATCGAATACTGCACCCAGATATGCCGGTCGGTGCCGGGCAGGTTCTGCACGATGTCGTCGGCGGTGCCGCACAGCGCATATTTGCCGATCAGCGCATCCTGGGGGTCGGCGCCGGCATCGACCGCGCGGCGTTCGAATTCCTCGATCTCGCGGGTGACGTGGTTCATCAGCGGCAGCGCTTCCATGTCCACGACCTGACTGCGCAGCCGGCCGAACAGCACCAGCAGACCCGCCGCGGCCACCGTCAGCGGGTTGGTTCCGGCGTTGTGCCCGGCGCTGCGGGCGCGCAGCGCCTCTTCCAGCGGTAACTTGCGCAGCGGGGCGGACTGGCGCTGCGGCTGCGGGCGGGCGATGTCGGGAAAGAATGAATCCGCCGGTGCCTGCGCCCCCATCCAGGCGCGCGCCGAACCGGCGTCAAGCTCGCGCGGCTCGGCTGCGCCGGGCTGGCTGCCGGCGAACGGGTCTGCCGGTGGCGGCTGGAACCCGCCGGGCATCGGCTGGGGCGAAAACGGCTGCCCGCCGCCGGCAGGGGGCAGGCCGCCGATTACCGTTTTCTGGCCGCCACCCCCATGCGCGGCAGGGCTGCCGGGGATTGGCGCCGGCCGCGGGGCAAAGCCATCATCGCCGGGCAATCCGCCGATCACGGTCTTCTGCGGCGGTTTGCGGGGCGGTTGGCCTGTCATGAACGATTCTCCATGATCGCCCACATCTCGAGTTCGAGATCCGGCCAGTCACCGGCGAAATGCAGCCCGATCGCCGGCGCGGTGGAAAACTCGCGCCACAGGGGCGAGCGTTTGTCGATGTTGAAGTAGACATGGCTGGTGACCGCGCGGATCTGGCGCGGCGGGGTGGGCATGTGCACAAGGTCGAGGCCGGGAAGGTTGTTGTCGACGATCTGGCTCATGCGGGTGTTGGGCCCGACCTTGCACAGCGCCGGGAACTGCTGCTGGATCTGGGTCAGCGGCTTGTCGGCGGCGACCTCGATCACAAAGGCCGCATCGCGGAACAGGGTGCGGTCCTGCACCATGGCGATGTAGGAATTCGGCACCGGCTGCTGCAACTGGAGCCGGACGGCGCGGCTCACATCGCGGCTCAGAAGGCGCTGGATGTCGCGCAGCACCGGCTCGAAGGTTTCTTCGAGATCGTCCTGATCATAGGCGGGGTATTCGGGGCACAGCCGGGTGGTGTCGAAGGTCCACAACTCGCCCGACAGCCGCAGCAGGGCCTGATACAGCTGTTCGGGGTGAACATAGCGCGACGCGCGCAGGTGCCGAAGCACGTTGATTTCCCGGTTCAGCAGCAGCAGCATGAAATAGTCGGTGGCCTGCAACCCGCCGCCGGCGCTCGGGTCCGAGGCATAGCGGGCCAGCGAGGCCAGCTTGGTCTCGACCCAGCCGACGACGCGTTCGATCCAGCCCGAAACCACCGGATGGGCATCGACGATCAGCACCGGCGGCGCAAAGGTTTCATCCAGCACGATCGTCTTGTCGCGCACCTCGAGGATGCGGGCCACGCGCATGCAGTGAAAGCCGGGCTTGGCGGTCTTGCGGACCTCGAGCGCGATTCGCGGATGCGCGATCTCGATATCATGTTCCAGCCGCATGGCCGCGGCGCTGTCGGCCACGCGCTCGCGGTCCAGGCGGTAGCGGGTGGCGCGGGTCGATTCCTCTTCGGTGCCGATCTCGCGGCCGTTGGCCTCGGCCATCGGCAGGGTCAGCCAGACGGTCTGGCCCTCGGCGCCTTCGGGAACATCCACCGGCTGTGGCAGGGCCGAGGTTCCGGGCATGTCGAACGGCATCCCGTCGGGGAATATCCCTGCCGCCTGCCGCAGTCCGAACCGGTTCTGTTCGGCAAGATCGCGGTCAATCTCCAGCCGGGTGAAACCCCATGGATAGGGCGAGGCATGGCGGGTGCGCGCCTCGATCAGCTTTTCGAGATATCGGTCGCTCTGCTGGAAGTGATGCGGCTGGAGGAACAATCCTTCCTTCCAGGCAACCTTGCTGTACCAGGACATGGTGCGCGCATACGCTCCCTGACGCCTCTTTCGGCGCAGGTTAGACTATTTGGAGGTTTCTACAAAGCCCCGCGCGCGCGAATGTTGCTTTCGGCGATCCTTCGTGAACACGCCGGTCCGGGGCGGATGGCACCAGACCGGCTTGCAGGTGGTGTTGCGGTTTTTCTTGCAGTGTGGCCTGTGCGG
>SKWP01000262.1 GCA_007128865.1 Paracoccaceae bacterium | reverse complement strand
GGTAATCTGCTTCCATTTGCCTTTCACAAGATCCCAGCTCATCGCGGACCTCCTTTGCGTTTCGGTTGCATCCGGTGCAGCGCCGTCGTCGGCCTCACCGTTTGGACACCCCCACAACGCCCTCGGGCGCGGTCGGTTCCGAAATGCCGGCGCAGCGCCCTATTGCGCGGCGGGGGCCAGCGCGGGGCTGGCCGGATCGGCGGCGGGGATGTCGCGCACATCGGCCGGCGCGGGAAAGCGCAGCTCCAGCACCCAAACCGCGCCGGTGGCGTCCTGCTGTACGGCCTGCCGGCAGTCACCCCCCAGTTGCGCGGCGAACGCGTCGATCAGGTCGCGGCCCAGACCGTCGCCCTCGGCGCTGACGTTGTCGTCGGCCTCCAAGGCAGCGGCGGACGTAAGCGGGTTGCGTACGCGCAGCACCACGCTGCCATGATCGTTCGGGTCCGCGCCTGCGCCCGGCTCGTGCAGCAGATCGACGGCGATCCAGCCGCGCGCGCCGTTGCCACCCAGGTGTTTCAGAGCGTTGGTCAGCGCCTCGTGCAGCAGGAAGGACAGCGGCACCATGTGGTCGGCATCCAGCGCCAGCGGTGTCAACCGGCGGCGCAAGTCAGGGGCCCGGCCCGGCGTGGCGCCGATGCCGGTCACGCGCGACAGCAATTCCTCGATCACCCGGTCGGCCCGCACCCGCGCCAGCCGATCCTCGCCATAAAGCGCGCGGTGCACGCTGGCCAGGCCAAGCACCCGCTGCTGCACGCTGTGCAGCACCCGCTGGGCAGAAGGGTCGCTGACCTGCCGCATCTGCATGTTCACGACCGAGGCGATCAGTTGCAGGTTGTTCTTGACCCGATGGTGGATCTCCTTGAGCAGCAGGGTCTTTTCAGCCAGCGCCGCCTCGCGCTCGTCCTCGTCGCGGGCGATGATGCGGGCCATGTTGCGGAAGGTGCCGTGCAGCTCGCGCATCTCGGTCGGGGCATGGGCGGGCAGGTCGGGCCAGTCCTCGCGCTGGCCAAGGGCAAATCGGCGCATCTGGCGGCCCAACGCCCGAAGGTGCTGCACCATGAGGTAGTGGACGGCCAGCAAAACCACTGAAAGGCTGGCCAGCCACATCGCGGCCGGAAACAGCAGCGACAGACGGCTGGTCTGCAACGCGGCGACGACCGGGGCCGCGCCGTCCCACATCCCCAGCGCGTACAGGCGGCCGGGGATCAGTTCGGCCAGCGCATAGATTGCGGGCGCGCCGCCGGCGGTGGTGTCGCGGAACACCTGGCTGTCCCCCTGCGCCACCATCGCCGCCAGCGGACGGGTTTCGGGCCAGAGCGTGGCATCATTATCGGCCCGCGCCGAGGGGATGATCGCGCCCGCATCGTTGACCAGCGCGGCCAGCAGAGGGGCGTCGTCGATCTCACGCTGGCCCAACAGTTCCAGCGAGCCTTCGGCGATTGCGATCGACAGGAAACCCGCCAGCGCGCCGCCGCCGATGACCGGGCGGGTGACGACAAGCACCGGCTGGCCCATCCCCTGCGCCGACGCGGCGGGCATCGTCGTCACCGTCGTGTCAAGCGAGGCGCGCAGGCGGTCGAAAACCTCGGTGCCGCCAAGCGCAAAAGCGCGCCCGTCCGAGGCGCAGGGTATCGTACCGTCGGGCAGCGTGAAGCCGGAAAATCCGTAGATCGCCGAGCGTTCGGTGAAGGCGGCCAGCAGCGCGGCGCAGGCGTCGGGGTCGTCCAGACGCTCCAGCACCAGCGGTTCAAGCGCGCGGGCCGATGCAACGGCGCTTTCGATCAGCGCCCGCTCGCCAGCCAGAGAACCCCGCGCCAGGGTCACAAGGTTACGCTCGGCCGCCGCCTGTGCCGCGCGCATCAACTCGACCGTGCCGTGGATCGAGATCGCGCCCAGCGGCAGCAGCGCCATCGACAGCAGCGCCAGCAACCGAAAGCCGAGGCTGTCGCCAAAGCCCCGGAACGAGGCCACGAACCGGCCTCCGAACAGGCCATGCCAAAACCCGCGCATTCGACCGCCTTATGTTGTCCGGGCCCCCTGGGTACTGAGCACCGCCATCGTCGCGGCTTCTGTCAGGTCCATCCCCTCGCCACGGTCCAGATCCAGCAGGTCGGCCAGCGCACGGCGCCCGCGGGCGGCGCGGCTCTTGATCGTGCCGGGCGCGCAATTGCAGGTCTCGGCGGCTTCCTCGACCGAAAAGCCCATCGCCCCGACCAGCAGCAGCGCCTCGCGCTGTTCGAGAGGCAGTTGCGCAAAGGCCGCGGCCAGATCGCTCAGCGCGAGCCGGCCGCCGTGATCGGGCTTGGAGGCAAGCTGCCCGGCCATGATGCCGTCCGGATCGGCAACCTCGCGCCGGCGTTTGCGGCGCAGCGAATGCAAGCTGTTGCGCAGGATGGTGAAAAGCCAGGCCCGCAGATTGGTGCCCGGGGTATAGAGGTGAAACTTGCTCCAGCCCTTCAGCAGCGTTTCCTGTACCAGATCGTCGGCCAGCGCGGCATCGCGCGACAGGCTCAGCGCGAAGGCGCGCAGGGCGGGAAGGTGGGCGATGATCGCCTCGCGCGGGTCGCTGCCGCCCTCGGGCCGATCGGGCGGATCGGCGACCGGCTCGACCGGTTCGGTGCGGTCGGGCCAGCCCGCCCGCATGTTGGCGGCATCGGTCATTTGCCGGCCTCGCCCTTGCGCAGTTGCGCGACCAGATCCTTCAGCCGATCGGGCAGGTCCTGTTGCAGTTGGTCCTCGTAGAAGAGCTTGAGGTTTTCGTTGATCTGCTGCTCGACCGCGCGTGGCAGCCGGCGGCGGCGCTGCGTTGCGCCAGAGCCTGCGGCAGTCATTTGGGGGTCGGATGAGTTCATCGGCGCGTCACGTCTGTCTGGAGGGCCTCAGGCTACGCGACCCGGCCCCTGGTGGCAAATTCCGGCCCGCAGGCCATCTGATCGGGAACCGAACGCCCGGCAGTGCGTTCGGTTCCGAGGTTTTCTGGAAAAGGACCGAAAAACGATGCCCCAGACCAAGCCCGCCGCGCACGAGGCCACCGGGACCGTCGCCGCGCCGCGTCAGGTATCGGCGCCCGCGGCCGACAGCATGGCGCTACGGATCGCGGCCGAACTGCCCTACCTGCGCCGTTATGCCCGCGCGCTGACCGGCAACCAGACCACCGGCGACCGCTATGCCGCCGCCACGCTGGAGGCGCTGGTCGACGACCCCTCGCTGCTGGATGGCGCCGATGATCCACGCATCGCGCTGTTTGCCGCCTTCCACGCAGTATGGTCCAGTTCCGGCGCGCCCGTGGCGGGCATCGACGCCGACACCGGGCTGGAGGCGCGCGCGCAGGCACACCTGGCGCGGCTGACGCCCAACACCCGCGAGGCGCTGCTGCTGCGCACGATCGAGGAGTTCGACAATACCTCGATCGGCCGGATCATGGGCATCGGATCGGCCGAGGCAGAGGACCTTGTCGCCATCGCCTACCGCGAGATGGAAGCCACGATTCGCGGCAAGGTCATGGTGATCGAGGACGAACCGCTGATCGCGCTGGACATCCGCAACATCGTCAGCGACATGGGCCACGCCGTAACCGGCATCGCCCGCACCCGCGCCCGGGCCGTGGCGCTGGGTCGGGAGGAGCGGCCGAACCTGATCCTTGCCGACATCCAGTTGGCCGACAATTCCTCGGGCATCGACGCGGTCAACGACCTGCTGGCCGAGATGCCGGAAGTGCCGGTGATCTTCATCACCGCCTTCCCCGACCGGCTGCTGACCGGCGAACGGCCCGAGCCTGCGTTTCTCATTACCAAGCCGTTCTCGTCCGAACAGGTCCGGTCGGCGGTGTCGCAAGCGATGTTCTTCGGCTCGACCGCGACGCTGAAAGGCTGACACCGGCGCGACCCGGGCCCGAACCGCGAAAGACCCCGGCTCGCGGCCGGGGTCTTTTCCATTTCGTCCCCGGTTCGGGTCAGTCGGTGGGCGGTGGCGCGGCGGGCTCGATCACCTGCGGGCCTGCATCGGGCGTCGTCATCGGGGTCACGGGGATGCCTTCGGCGGGCATCGACTCGGCAGGCGTGGCCTCGGTCGCGGGCGACACGGTCGCCTCATCGTCCGTGTCGGCGATATAGACGAGATAGCCGACAAACAGCACCGCCACGACCGCCAGCACGGCGGCGATGCCCAACAGCGGGCCGCGGTGGCGGACCTTCTGCTTGTGCAGGTTGGTGTCGGGTGCGGACATGGCCTGTCTCCTTTTCTTTTTCCCGGCGCGGGGCGCGGCCGGGTCGCACACTCAACGCAGCGGGGCGGCAAAGGGTTCCGGGAATGGCGCCAGCCCGGCGGCGGCCGGGCCGCGATCCGGAACCGGACGTGCCGGTGCGCGTTGAGGCACCAGACGCAACCATGCGAAAAGGAGACTGCCATGCTTGGCTGGGCCCTGACCTTCCTCATCATCGCGCTTGTTGCCGCGGCGCTTGGCTTTACCGGCATCGCGGGCACCGCGTCGGCGATCGCCCAGGTGCTGTTCGTGGTGTTCCTGATCCTGTTCGCCGTCGCGCTTCTGGCGCGGGCGATGCGCGGACAGCCGCCGATCTGACCACAAGCTCGCGCACGGGCAGGTGGCCCCGGCCCGTGCGCCCCCTGCCCCGTAAAAGGAATTCGCCATGCCCCGCAACGACATGACCCTGAACCCCGACCGCCCCGGCGCCCCGCCCGACCCCATCGCGCTGCTGGTGGAATTGGACACCCGTCTGGCCGACACGCTGGAGGGTGTCGGTGCCCTGCGCGACCGGGCCGAGCCCGGTTTTCGCCCCGTGGCCGAGGATTTTCACGCCCTTCACACCCGCCAGCGCGCGGCCTTGGGCGCGATGCTGCGGGCCGAGGGGCACGACCCGGCCCGCGACGGCTCGGCCTTCGGCACGGTTCACCGCGCCGCCGTGGCGCTGCGCGATTGGGTGGGCGGTATCGACGGCGGGGTCATGACCCCGCTGGTGCAGGCCGAAAAGCATGTGCTGCAAGCCTATGACGCCGCCATCGCCGCGACGCCCGAAACCGACCGGCGCCGCGTTCTGGATGCCGACCGGGCCGATCTGATTGCCACGCTGGACCGACACGCCAGCGACGACGGCTGACCCGCCCGCCCCGAGCCGCCCGGCCCGGCGCATGCCATTGAATCCGCTTGTCCCAGTGCTACCTATTAGCCCCGACAGGTCAACAGGCAGGCGCGCATGCAATCATTTTCCATACCGCCGGCCCCGGCGACGTGCTTGTGGTGGGCGCGGGCACGGCCGGGATCGCCTTCGCGCGGGCGTGCGGCATGGCCTCGGCGCGGATAGTGGCGGCCTCCGGAGCAGTGTTGGCACCTGCTACGGTGCCAACAGCTATGGCGCCGGGTGGGTGTTGCCGATGGGAGCATCCGCGCCCTGATCATCCGGCGGCACTGCGGGTTCGGCGCGAGGGATGTTGTCGCGCCCGATCTCCCTTTCCCCACTCGGTGACGGCGGGGCGTGGTCCGCCGCCGGTTCAAGGTTGTCGTCGCCACCCTTGAAACCGGGGCCGCCCGCCTGCGCCGGCTCGAAAATATTGTTCTCTGCGAGACTTTCCGGGTCGAGTTGGACGCCGCACTCGTGGCGCCCGAAGCCCTCGGCATCCGGTGCCGTACCGTTTGGGCCAGGCGTGATCGGTCTGTCGCCGAATGACCTTTCGGTGATGGTCTGGCCGTTTCAGTCGATTGCTGGCGGGAGGGGAACGGCGGAGCCGATTTCCACGCACGTTACCTGCTAACGGACCGTGGCGGTGTCGATCATCCGGAACACCGTCGAGAAGGTATCATGCGACGGGATCGCGTGCTTCAGCTTCAGAAAGCCCCTGAAAAGGCTTTCCTTTGCGCGCCCGAACGTGGCCATCCCGGCACAGGTCGTCGCGCCGCAGAGCACCGATACGAACGCGATGACAAGCAACTCGCCAAGATCATGGCGGGCGTTGTC
>SKWP01000030.1 GCA_007128865.1 Paracoccaceae bacterium | reverse complement strand
GCTGCCATCAGCCCGGCCCGTGAAAGCCCGGTTGCCGGCCATCCGGCGCATTGCCCCAGCCCCGCCGGCCCGAGTGCGGCAACATGCAGCCCGGCGGCCGAAAGCCCTTTGGCCGGGGTCACGCGCCAGCGCCCGTCCCAGATGCCTCCGGGTTCGCCGGCCAGCCCCCGCACCGCGTGCCATTCGCGCCCGAAACGCAGGCAGGGCCCGGCATCGCCTTCTTCGGCGGCAACCACGCAACCGTGCAGGGTGCCGCTGCCGCCTTGCGACACGGCGTCGAGCAGCTTGCGCAGGGCTGCCCGGCGCGGCCGGTGCACCGCCCCCGAAAGCAACCGCAGCAGATGCGCGGCCAGCCTTTCGCGGGTATCGGCCGGGGCGGCCTGAAACGGCGCGCGCGCGATGCGCAGATCGCCCGCGGCATCGATGCGCAGATGACCGGCCAGATCGCTTGCGGCATGGGCCAGCGCCACACGCGCGCTTTCCATCGCCTGCGCGGTGTCGGCAAGCCCTGCGGCGTCGATCCCCAGCCCGGCAAGCACCGCCAGCGCCTGACGCGCCCGCACCCTGTCGAACCGCATATCGGTGTTGGACGGATCGTCCGCCCACGGCTGCCCCTCGGTGCGCAGGAAATCGCGCAGGGTGGCCCTGTCGATGCCCAGCATCGGGCGCAGCCAGGTGATGCCCCGCCCCCGGCGCACCGGCGCCATGCCGGCAAGCCCTTCGACCCCCGATCCGCGGGCAAGCCGCATCAGCACCGTTTCGGCCTGATCGTCGCGGGTGTGGCCCAGCGCCACATGCGCGATGCCGGCCGCCCCGGCCCAGTCAGCCAGCAGCCGGCGCCGGGCTTCGCGGGCGGTGTCCTGCAGATTGCCGTTGCCATCCCAGCCCTGCCACCGCAGCACCGAATGCCCGATGCCCAGCCGCGCGCACAGTTCACCCGCGCGGGCAGCCTCGGCGGCCGATTCGGGGCGCAATCCGTGATCCACCGTCGCAGCGTCCAGCTGCACGCCACGCGGCCCGGCCCAGCGCTGCATCAGCAGCACAAGCGCCACCGAATCGCCGCCGCCGGAAACCGCAACCCCGATGCGGCCGGGCAGGGCGCCGCCGAGGGCTGCATCAAGGCTGCCGGACAGTTCGGCCAGCGCCGCTGCGCCCGGCTCGGACACCGCGGCCGGATCAGCGGCAGTCGTGCACGCGGGCAGAATCTTCCGCGGCGACGACGAATTCGGAGGCCGGATAGCGATTGCCAACCTCGGCCAGCATCAGGCAGCCTTCCTCGCGCTGGCCCAGATCGATCAGGCTCTGGCCCAGTCGCAGCAGCGCCTGCGGGGCGCGCTGGCCGCCGGGGTCGGTGTTGAAGGCATCGAGAAAGGCACGCGCCGCCTGCGCGGTCTCGCCGATTTCGGCATGCGCCTGGCCACGCAGGAAGATCGCATCGGACGTCAGCGGCCCGCCGGGGTAGGTTTCGACAAAACTGGCAAAGCGGCTGATTGCCGTGGCGTAGTCGCCTTCGTCATAGGCGGCGCGGGCGCGGGCGAAATCGTCGCGTTCGCTGACCGCAAGCAGGGGTTCGGCGCGCCCGGTATCGGGCGGGCCTGCGGCCGGGGCAAGGGCCTGCTCGCCGCCCAGCGGTGCCGGCATCGGCAGGCTGCCCGGATCGCCGCCTTCCAGTTCGACCAGCCGGAATTCGAGGTCGGCAATGCGGTTGGTGCCGTCCGCCACGATGCGCTGGATCCGCAGTTCCAGTTCTTCGGTGCGGGCAATCAGCCGGCTGAGTTCGCCCTCCATGGCGTTGACGCGGTCAAGCACGCTGCCGCCGCCAAGGCCGGTGCCGGCGCCCTGGGTCGTGGACAGCTCCGACAGCAGGCGCTGCATCTCCACACTCAGCACCGCCAGTTCCTGGCGGATGTCGGCCAGCGTCTCGCGGTCGGCCTGCGCCGCCGGTGCCATCGCCAGCCCGGCGCAGAGCGCGGCAACCGGCAAGAGGGCGCGCAGCATCCGCCCGCCCTCAGGAGCCGACGCCGAGCGAGACCACGGTCACGGCACGGCGGTTGACATCCCAGCAGCGCTGTTCCGGGCAGGCTTCGACCGGGCGTTCCTTGCCATAGGAGACCGAACGCATCCGCGCATTCGAGACGCCCTGGGCATTGAGGAACTCGACCACCGCATTCGCGCGTCGGGCGCCGAGGGCGATGTTGTATTCGCGGGTGCCGCGTTCGTCGGCGTGGCCTTCGATGATCACCCGGTAATCGGGGTTATCGTTCAGCCAGCGGGCCTGGGCCACCAGGGTCTGGCGGGCGGTGTCGTTCAGCGTGCTGGAATCGACGGTAAAGAACACCCGGTCTCCGACCCGGTTCTGGAAGTAGGCGGGCGAACGCGGATCGTTCACATCGCCAAGCCCGGCGCCGGTGATGCCGGAACCGGGGCCGCCGGCGCCGCTGCCGGGGCCAAAGCGGTCGGGGTTGGTGCAGGCGCCGACCGCAAGCGCGGCAAGCAGGAGGAGCGCGTGGGAAAACCTGGGCATTCTGTTCATCCTTGGTGGATCTGTGTGTGCTCGATGGCGGCAGGGTAGCAGGATCGGGGCTGCTTGGGAACGCGGACGATCACCCCAGCAACGGCGACCAGGCCGGATCGGAAGCAGCCGTGGGGGTCGGCACCCGCCGCAGGTTGCGCCCCGAGATATCGACCGAATGCAGCGCCGGATCGCCGCCGGCACTTTCGCGGGTGAACATGATCACCCGGCCGTTGGGCGCCCATGTCGGCCCTTCGTCGAGGAAGGAGGCGGTCAGCAACCGCTCCTGCGAGCCGTCGGTGCGCATCACCCCGATGTGGAACCGCCCCTGATGGGACTTGGTAAAGGCAATCAGATCGCCCCGCGGCGACCAGACCGGGGTGCCATAGCGCCCCGATCCGGCACTGATGCGCTGGGCGTTGCCGCCGCTGGCGGGCATGACATAAAGCTGCTGGGTTCCGCTGCGGTCGCTTTCGAACACGATGCGGCTGCCGTCCGGCGCATAGCTTGGCGCGGTGGCGATGGAGGGTGCGTTGGTCAGCTGGACTATCCGGCTGCTGCCGATCTCGAGCGAATAGAGATCGGTGGTACCGCCGCGCGACAGCGAATAGATCACCGTGCGCCCGTCGGGGGCAAAGCGCGGCGCAAAGGTCATGGTCCCGGGCTGGTCGGCCAGTGCCTGACGGCGCAGGCTGGCAAGATCCATCAGATAGATGCGCGGAAACCCGGTGTCGTAGGATGTGAACAGGATACGTTCGCCCCCCGGCGAAAAGCGCGGCGCGAACACCAGCGCATTGCCGTCGGTCAGGTACTGAACATTGGCGCCGTCCTGATCCATGATGGCAAGCTGCTTGCGCCGGTTGTCGCGCGGGCCGGTTTCGGCGACGAACACGACGCGGCTGTCGAAATAGCCGCCTTCGCCGGTGATGCGCGAATAGACCGCATCGGATACCTTGTGCGCCATCCGCCGCCAGCTTTCGGTGCCGCCGGCAAACTGCAGGCCGTCGCCCATCTGCTGGCCCGAGAACACGTCGAACAGCCGGAACTTGACCGTCATCCGCCCGCCCGAGGCCGACACCGCCCCGGTGATCAGTGCCTGGGCGTTGATCGCCCGCCAGTCGGCATAGGCCACCGAGGCGTCAAAGCTGGTGATACGCCCGATATGGGCGCTGTCGGGGATTTCGCGAAACAGCCCGGTGTTGACCAGATTGGCGGCGATCACGCGCCCGAGCTCGCCCGCATATTGCTGGCCGCCCGCGTTTTCGGCCACAAAGGCCGGCAGCGCAAAGGGCAGCGGCTCGATCACGCCTTCGGTGATTTCGATGCGAAGCGGCCCGGACTGGGCGCGGACGATGGCCGGCACCGCCGCGGCCGCGGCCAGCGCGGCGGGCATCAGCATGGCCTGACGGCGGGAAATCCTCATCTGATCCTCATGCTTTCCGGGTTGAACGTCATTTCTATATCACGCCAGTGATCGTATTTCTCGGCCGGCAGATCAAATCCCTGCGCGCCGCAGCGGATGATGGCCCGACGCGCGGCCTCATAGGCCTGGCGCGCCGCGGCATCCGACCCGCCGCGCGCATCGATCATGCGGATCGATCCATCCTGCGGCACCCCGTCGCGCCCCAGCGCCACGCTGACCGTGACCGTGACCGCCAGCGCCTCGGTCGACAGCGCGCCGACATTCCAGCACTGCTGCACCGCAACGCGCAGCGCGTCGCGTTCGCCCTGGGTCAGCGGTGGCCCCGAGGCCACCGGGCTGGGTTCGGCCTGACCGGCCCGCAGGCTTTCGCCAAGGGCCGCGGCGATCGCGTCGGCGATGGCATCGGCCGGCGGCTCGGCCGGCTGTGGTGTCGGCTGCGGCGGTGTCGGGGCAGGGGGTGTCGGGGCGGCGGCGGTGCGCTGGGGTTCGGGCCGCGCCGGGCGGGACTGGGGGCGCGGACTGCTGACCGGTGCGGCCGATCCGCGTTCATCGGTGCGGGTGGCTTCGGTGATGATCTGGGTTGTCGCCTCTTCCGGTGCGGTTGCCGGGCGTTCGGGTTCGGCCGGGGCCGGTTCGGGCCCCGGTTCGGGGCGGAGCGCTTCCTGAACCGTAGGGGCGATTTCGGCCTCGGGCGGCGGCGGCGGCGCGGTTTCGGGCGCCACCCGCGCTGCCGGGCGCGGCGCCGGCACCGGCGAGATATCGGGCGTCGTGGCCGGGGGCAGCACCGTTTCGACCGGCGGCTGCGGCACCACCGGGGCGGGTTCGGGCTGGGGTTCGGGTTCGGGCGCCTGCTGCGGCGGCTCGGGCTGCGGTTCCGGCAGGGCGGGTTCGGGCTCCGGCGGGCTGGGCTGCGGGTCGGGCGGCGGTGCCGCGGGTTCGGGGCGCGTGGCCTGCGGGGCCAGCAGTGCTGCGAATTCCTCGCCCGAGATCAGCGTGACTTCGGCAACCTCCATGGGCCGGGCGCGGTCGGGCGTCGAAAACACCCCGCCCGCCATGACCCAGGCAATGAGCCCCGCATGCGCGAAGGCCGATATCTTGAGGCCGGTATCCATCACCCTTGACGGCCCTCAGCCGCCCTGTCCGTCGAAGGACGGCCCGCCGCTTTCGGTGACCAGTCCTATGTTTCGAAATCCGCCGGCATTGAGCGCCCCCATCACCTCGGCCACGCGGGCATAGGGGATGGCGCCGTCGGCGCGCAGGAATACCTTGTCGCTGCGCCGTTCGGCCGCCACCGCGCGCAGCCGCGCCACCAGTTCCGGCGCGGCGACTTCGGTCGTCTGCAGCATCACCCGCCCGTCGGCCGTAAGCGTTACTGTCAGCGGCTCTTCCTGTTCGGCCGGCAGCGCGCCCGCGGCGGTGCGCGGCAGCTCCACCGGCACGCCCACGGTCAGCATCGGCGCGGCGACCATGAAGATGATCAGCAGCACCAGCATCACGTCGACAAAGGGCGTGACGTTGATTTCCGACATCGGCCGGTTGCGCCGCCGCCGGGCACGACGACCGCCACCATTGCCCCTGTCCATGAGCTGTACCGCCATCGCCTAGGCGTCCAGCTGGCGCGAGAGGATGGTTGAGAATTCGTCGGCGAAGGCCTCATAGCCGCCGGTAATGGTATCGCTGTCGCCCGACAGCTTGTTGTAGAAGATCACCGCCGGAATTGCCGCCAGCAGTCCCAGCCCGGTGGCCAGCAGCGCCTCGGCAATGCCCGGCGCGACCACCGCAAGGTTGGTGTTCTGCGCCAGCGCGATATCCTCGAAGGCGTTCTTGATCCCCCAGACGGTGCCGAACAGCCCGATGAAGGGCGAGGCCGACCCGACCGATGCCAGCACCGTAAGCCCGGTGTTGTGGGTCTGCGCCTCGCGGGCGATGGCAACGTCCATCGACCGGTCGATTCGGGCCTGGGCGCCGGGGATCAGCGCGCCGTCCTGCCGGTGGCTGCGCCGCCATTCCAGCATCCCCGCCGCAAACACCCGCGCCGGCGGGCTTGCCGGATCGGGCCCCAGCTTC
>SKWP01000340.1 GCA_007128865.1 Paracoccaceae bacterium | reverse complement strand
GATAGCCTGCGGCGCTGTCGGCCCGGATGCCGCCGGTAGGGCAGAAGGAAACCTGCGGCAGCGGCGCGGCCAGTGCGGCAAGGGCGGCGGCCCCGCCCGCGGCCTCGGCGGGAAAGAACTTTTGCACCGAATGGCCGGCTTCCAGCAGGCGCATCGATTCCGATGCGGTCGCCGCCCCGGCAAGGATCGGCAGGCCGGCATCCATGCAGGCATCCTGCAGCCGGTCGGTCGAGCCCGGCGAGACCCCGAAGCGGGCGCCGGCATCGCGGGCCGCCGCCACGTCGCGCGGTGTTATCAGCGTTCCGGCCCCGGCGACCCCGCCCGGCACCGCAGCCATGGCAGCGAGTGCTTCCAGTGCCGCAGGCGTGCGCAACGTCACTTCCAGTACCGGAAGGCCGGCGCCGACCAGGGTTTCGGCCAGCGGCCGGGCGCGGCTGGCATCCTCGATCACGATCACCGGGATCACCGGCGCCATCAGGCAGATTTCGCGGCAGCGTGCGGCGGATTCGGTCGGGTTCATGGTCGTGTTTCCCTGCCTGTGCCGGTCACAGCAGCACCGAGGCGCCATCCGGCGCCGCACCGACATGCGCCCGGAAGGCCGCAAAAAGCTCGCGCCCGACGCCAAAGCCGTTGGCCGAAAGATCGGGGCGCACGGGTTCGCGTGCGTCAAGGTCGATCCCCGGTGCCTCCAGCACCCCGGCGGCGGCATCCAGCCGCAGGATATCGCCGTCACGCAGCCGGGCCAGCGGCCCGCCATCGGCGGCCTCGGGGCTGAGATGGATCGCCGCCGGCACCTTGCCCGAGGCGCCCGACATCCGCCCGTCGGTAACGAGCGCGATCTTCAGCCCGCGGTCCAGCAGCACCGAAAGCACCGGCGTCAGCGCGTGCAGTTCCGGCATGCCGTTGGCGCGCGGCCCCTGAAAGCGGACGACAACCACGGTGTCGGCGGTGAATTCCCCGGCCCGGAAGGCCGCGCGCACCGCCTCCTGGCTGTCAAAGACCCGTGCGGGCGCCTCGATCCGCAGGTGTTCGGGCTTCACCGCCGAGGCCTTGATCACCGCCTGGCCAAGATTGCCGGTCAGCCGGATCAGGCCGCCGCTGGGCTGGAACGGATCGGAAGCCGGGCGCAGGATGCGGTCATTGCCGCTGTGGCGCGGTCCCGGTTCCCATTCCAGCGTGCCGTCGCGCAGCTTCGGCTCTTGCGTGTATCGGGCCAGCCCGTCGCCGGCGACGGTGCGCACGTCATCATGCAGCAGCCCCGCCTCCAGCAGCTCGCCGATCATGTAGGCCAGCCCGCCGGCGGCGTGGAAGTGGTTCACATCGGCGATGCCGTTGGGATAGACCCGCGCCATCAGCGGCACCGCGGCCGAGATTTCGGAAAAATCCTGCGGGTCAAGCAGGATGCCCGCGGCACGCGCCATCGCCGGCAGGTGCAGCACCAGATTGGTGGAGCCGCCCGTCGCCATCAGCCCGACGATGCCGTTGACAAAGGCGCGTTCGTCAAGGATGCGGCCGGCCGGCCGGTAATCATTGCCCAGCCGGGTGATGGCCAGCGCGCGGGCCACGGCGGCATCGGTCAGGGCGGTGCGCAGCGGCGTGCCAGGGTTGATGAAACTGGCACCCGGCAGGTGCAGCCCCATGAATTCCATCAGCATCTGGTTGGTGTTGGCGGTCCCGTAAAAGGTGCAGGTGCCGGGGCCGTGATAGCTGGCCATCTCGGCGGCCATCAATTCCTCGCGGCTGGCCTGCCCGGTCGCAAAGGCCTGGCGGACGCGGGCCTTTTCGTCATTGGGCAGACCCGAGGTCATCGGCCCGGCGGGGATGAACACCGCCGGCACATGCCCGAAGCTGGCCGCGGCGATCACCAGCCCCGGCACGATCTTGTCGCAGATACCCAGCCAGACGGCTGCATCGAAACAGTCATGGCTCATCGCCACGCCGGCCGAAAGCGCGATCACATCGCGCGAGAACAGCGAAAGCTCCATTCCCGCGCGGCCCTGGGTGACGCCGTCGCACATCGCCGGCACCCCGCCCGCAACCTGCGCGGTGCCGCCGGCAGCACGGGCGGCGCGGCGGATCGCTTCCGGGTAGGTCTCATACGGCTGATGGGCCGAAAGCATGTCGTTATAGGCGGTGACGATGCCCAGATGCGGGGCGCGCGCATCGGCCAGCGCGCCCTTGTCGGGGCCGGTGGCGGCATAGGCGTGGGCCTGGTTGCCGCAGGACAGATGCGCGCGCGCCGGCCCGGCCTCGGCGGCGCGGTCGAGCCGCGCCAGATAGCCGTCGCGCGTGGGTTTCGAACGCGCCACGATCCGTTCCGTGACCCTGGCAATGGCGGAATGAAGGGCCATGCTGCACCCTTTGGGTTGCCGGTAAGGGGATTGCGTGCGGAATTGGTAGCGCTAACTGCCGCAGCATGCAAGGCCGTGCCGCTGCCGCTTGGCCGTCGGAGCCTGGAAAGCCCCGCCCAGGCCGGCGCTTGCGCCATGCCGGAAACAAGGGCAGGCTGGCAACCGGCGGCCGTGCTGCCAGTCTCGCCGGGGGGGGGAGCCATGGTCTACTTTCTCGTGATGCTTGCCGTGCAGATCCTTCTGCCGCTGCTGCTGATCCTTGGCCATGCGCTGGTACGCCCGGCCACCACGGCAGGGCTGTGGCTGCGCAGCGCATCGCTGCTGGCGCTTTGCGGGTTGCTGGCCGTGATCGGCTTCTGGGCCTTCCCGCCGTGGTGGACCCCGTTTGCGATGATGCTGCTGGCGCTGGGGGCGACATGGCTGGCGGCGCGGCGCCTGCGCCGGGCCGGGCCGCATCCGGGGCGCTGGCGGCGGACGGGCGAATATGCGCTTTCGGCGGCGTTGCTGGTGCTGGTGCTGCTGCAGCTGCCGGGCGTTCTGGCTGGCCGACAGGTGCCGCCCGATGCCGTGGACATCGCCTTTCCGCTGGAGCCGGGGCGGTATCTGGTGATCAACGGCGGCCATCATCCGCTGCTCAACGCCCATTTCATGACCCTCAGCGACCCCGGCCTTGCCGATTACCGCGGCCAGAGCTTTGCGGTGGATATCATCGGCATCGACCGGTTCGGCTGGCGGGCGGTGACGCCGCTGGGCACCGAGGATCCGGCCGATTACCTGATCTTCGGTGCGCGGGTGCTGGCGCCCTGCGATGGCACGGTTATCCATGCGGTGGGCGACAGGCCCGACCTGCCGGTGCCGCAGCTCGACACCGTGGACCGGGGTGGAAACGAGCTGATGATCGACTGCGGCGACTTCCTCGTCTACCTCGCGCATCTGCGGCAGGGATCGCTGCGGGCGGGCATCGGCGATGCGGTGGCCGCCAGAGAAACCGTGGCCGAGGTCGGCAATTCCGGCCATTCGGGCGAGCCGCACCTGCATGTCCACGCCCAGCGCGGCACCGACCCCGCGGCGCTGTTGCGGGGCGAACCGTTGCCGGTGACATTCGACGGAAGCTTTCCGTTGCGCAATGCACGCCTGAGAGCCCGCTGACGGCGGCACGGGTCCCCCCCGCAGAGCTGCCATGCCAATCAGACCGATGACGCCTTGCGTCTGCTGCATGACGGGGTTTCGGCCTTGTCGGTGGTGGCACGCATGGGCCGGGTCTATCTGCAGCGCAGCATACTGATGGCTCTGCAAGAGGATTTCGCCATGAACCGCACTGATGATGCCGCAGGCCGGGAACTTTTTACCCTTGCCTGCATCGATGAAGTCGAGATTGAACGCCGCGCCCGGGCCCTGCGGGCCGAGGCGATGGCGCAGCTGATGCGCGCCGCGTGGCAGCGTCTGGCGGCCGTGCTGCGGCGCGGGGGTGCCGACCGCGCCCATGCCAGTGCCAATGCCGCGCTGCGCACCTGAAGCAGCCTGCCCGTCAAGGCTTTTCGGCCGCTGCGGGAACGGATAACAGGGCGGCATGACATCCATGCCGCCCGTTTCATCCCCCGATGCCCCCGAACCGCTGCCGGTGGTACGCCTGCGCCCCAAGGTCGGCGCACAGGCGATCCGCCACGGCTTTCCCTGGGTCTATGCTGACCAGCTGGTCACCGACCGCCGAACCAGGGCGCTGGCGCCCGGAAGTCTGGCGGTACTTGAAGATGCCGAACGCCGCGCGCTCGGGGTGGTTGCGGTCAATCCCGGCTCGCGCATCATCGCGCGCATGCTGGATCGCGATCCGGCCGCGCGGATTGACGGCGACTGGCTGCGCGCGCGGATCCGGCGGGCGCTGGCGCTTCGCGAACGCCTGTACGCGGCGCCCTTCTACCGGCTTGTCCATGCCGAGGCCGATGGCCTGCCGGGCGTGGTGATCGACCGTTTCGGCGATGCTGCCGTCATCCAGCCCAACGCGGCCTGGGCCGAGGCGCGCGTCGATGCGCTGGCCGATGCGCTGGCCGCAGAAACCGGCGTGGGTTGCATCGTGCTGAATGCCGGCGGGCGGGCGCGCGCGCTCGAAGGGCTGCAAGGCGAAACGCGGCTTTTGCGCGGGGCGCTGGACGGGCCGGTTGCGGTGCCGATGAACGGGGCGGTCTACATGGCCGATCTGCTGGGCGGGCAGAAGACCGGCCTCTACTTCGACCAGCGCGAAAACCACGCCTTTGCCGCGCGCCTGACCGGGGGCGGGCCGATGCTGGATGTGTTCAGCCACGCGGGCGGCTTTTCGCTGGCCGCGCTGGCGCAGGGCGCTTCGGCGGCGCTGGCCGTCGATTCCTCCGGTCCGGCGCTGGCCCTGGCCGAAGCCGGGGCAAGGGCAGGGGGCCATGCCGCGCGGTTCACCACCCGGCGGGGCGATGCCTTTGATGCGATGGCGGGCCTTGCTGGCGAGGGTGCGCGTTTTGATCTGGTCACCTGCGATCCGCCTGCCTTTGCGCCGACACGCGCCGCGCTTGATGCCGGCCTGCGCGCCTATGAACGCGTTGCCCGCCTTGCCGCGCCTCTGGTGGCGCCGGGCGGATATCTGGTGCTGTGCTCCTGTTCCCATGCCGCCGATCCCGAAAGCTTCCGCGAGGCCAGCCTGCGCGGCATCGGAAGGGCCGGGCGGCAGGCGCAGATCCTGCACAGCGGACAGGCCGGCCCCGACCATCCCCGGCACCCGCAGCTTGCCGAAACCGGCTATCTCAAGGCGCTGTTCCTGCGGCTGGACGGATGACCGCGCCAGCCCCGCCGCGGGTGCTGGTCGATGCCTGCGTGCTTTTTCCGTCAGTGCTGCGCGAGGTGGTGCTGGGCGTGGCCGCGGCGGGGCTGTTCGTGCCGCTCTGGTCCGAGCGCATCCTGGCGGAATGGGCGCTGGCGGCCGGCCGTGCCGGCCCCGATGCAGCCGGTGTTGCAGGGCGCGAGATTGCCGCGCTGCGCGCCGCCTGGCCCGCGGCCGAGGTCGCCCCGGCCGCGACGGCGGCCGATTCCGCCATGCTGCCCGATCCCGGTGACCGGCATGTGCTTGCATCCGCGCTGGCCGGCGACGCCAGCATCATCCTGACGGCCAATCTGCGCGATTTCCCGCCGCGGGTGCTGGCGCCCTTGGGGTTGCGGGCGGTCGCGCCGGATGCCTTCCTGACCGGGCTGTGGCAGCACCACCCCGAGGCCGTCGCCGCTGCGGCCGGGGCTGCGCAGCTGCGGGCGGCCGAGATTGCCGGGCAGCCGCGTCCGTTGCGGCGCCTGCTGCGCAAGGCTGGCCTGCCGCGGCTGGGCAAGGCGCTCGAGAACGGCCTTTAACAGGCTGCTGAGAAAGGAAACCAGGCAGTTCCCGGCGAGAAAACTGTTCCTGTTTCGCCGTCCGAACCGGAGGGAGGAGGGACGCGCCCGGTCGCCATGGGAGCGCCATTGGTCCGAGCGACAATGGCGACGGGAGGGCGCGTCGGAACGCTGGGACAAGGCACTTTATGCCGGCCAAGCCCCTCCAGCGGTTGTGCTATTTGCTACGTTGCAATGCGCCCTCCCGCCCGAAGGGTCGGGCGCGGCCCGGGCTGGTCGCCCGGGCGGAACCTGTGGCGGGCGTGGTGCGG
>SKWP01000160.1 GCA_007128865.1 Paracoccaceae bacterium | reverse complement strand
GCGAAGAGGGCGTTCTTGCGGGTCAGGGCGATCGGGCGGATCTGGTTCTCGACCGGGTTGGTGTCGAGCTCCAGAGTGCCGTCTTCCAGAAAGCGGGTCAGGCCCGGCCAGTGGGCCAGGGTGTAGCGGATGTCCTCGGCGAGCTGGGATTTCTGCGACATGAACCGCCGCGGGTTTACCGGAGGGCAGAACTCTCGAAGGATGCCCTCCCATGGACAGAAAGAGGAACACGACGAGCCCGTATCCGGCCGAGTTCCGCGAACGGGCGGTGCAGATGGTGGTCGAACAGGCTGTGTCCCCGGTGGTGGTGTAGGAGGAGGCCGAGCGGCGCCACCTTGATCCATCCGAGACCATCGGTAGGGTCGCCTGAACCGTTGAACCAAACGCCCTCCGGTAAACCCGGGGCGGGTCAATTCCCGACTTCACGTCCAGCGCGGCGAAGAGCGTAGTGGTGCCGTGGCGCTTGCAGTCTTGGGTCATCGTGGCAGCGCGTCCCTTCTTGCGGTGCAGACCCCGCTGGGTCCGGTCGAGCGCCTGGATCTGGGACTTCTCGTCGACGCAGAGCACGACCGCGCGGTCCGGCGGGTCGAGGTAGAGGCCGACGATCTCGGTGACCTTCTCCTCGAACATCGGGTCGTTCGAGACCTTGAACCCCTTCACGATGTGCGGCTTCAGTCCGTTCGGCGGGAAATCGATTCACTGGATCGATTTCTGATCCGCCTCACCCGCCCAAATCCGTCCCACGCTCGACGGCGAAATGCCCACCGCCTCCGCCATCGACGCGCGGCTCCAGGGCGTGGCATTGGGCGGCGTCTCCTGCACGGCCTTGGCGATCACCTTCAGCCGGACGTCCCTGGGCAGCGGGGGCACCCGCGAGGGGCGCCTTCGACACGGCGCTCGAACCGGTGGCGCGCTCGTGTCTCAGTGTCGCGCTTGAGCCCCGCCACGCCCTCATCGAGATACCGCTCCTGCCAGCGCCAGACCGTCGGCTTCGACATGCCCGTCCGCCGCATGATCTCGAAGGTGCCACTCCCATCGGCCGTGGTCAGCACGACCTCGGCCCGCCAGACAAGCTTGCACGGCGTGTTGCGGTTGGCGATCAGGGCTTGCAGCTCGGCGCGGTCGGCGGGGCCAAGGTAAAGGCAGACGTCGGAGCGTCTCATCCGTCGACCATGCCACAGCAGGCAGCGCATGGGAATCTTGTGTCAGGTTGGGAACAATTTCAGCCTGCTGAAATTCGCTGAGGTTCGGACGGAGTTCCCTGTCGGCTGACCGAGATGCCGGCTTCTTCTGGGGGCGTTCTCTGCCGTCGGCCGCGCTTCCCGCGTCAGGCAGCGAACCGTATCGGCAGTCTGTCGAGAGTGCAGGCGGTCATGGTGAAGGTGAAGCGGGCGGCCACGCGGTCGTGGCCGCGGTATAGCCGCATCCAGTCCGGCAAGAAGGGCTGGACGGTCGCCTACCGGCGCTGGCTGACGACGGTGCGGATTGGGCACCCGGCACGAGCCGGATCGTGCTCCAGGATCACGTCGACGCTGCGGCCGATGCAGAGGCCCGGGTCGACCGGCTGACAGCCCAGATTGCCGCGCTGCTGCCGGGCTGGTCGCTGGCGCCGGTGGTGGAGGCCGGGCAGGCGTCCGGCCCAGCATGGGAACTGGCTTGCACTGCATATGCGTTCCAGATATTGGATACTGTATTCACTTTCACCTGGGAGGAAGAGCCTTGGGAGCAGACGAAGCGCCACATATCGAGCCGATGATGTTGCAGCTGAGCGACTACATCGCCTCAGCCCTTCAGAAGGCTCCACCACCGGAGGTGGTCAAAAAGGCCAAGCACCATATTCTGGACACCTTCGGTGCGATCATCGCCGGACGCGACCTCAAGCCGGGGAAGTGCGCCATGGAGATGGTCGAGGCGCTCGGCGGCAACGATGACTGCACCGCTGGCGTCGACGGTCTGCGGACGAATGCCGTCAACGCCGCGTTCGCAAACGGGATGCTGGCCGCTGGCGGCGAGACCGACGACTCTCACTTCCTTGCACGCATGCACCCCGGCTGCGCGATCGTGCCGCCAATCCTGGCCGTGGCCGAAAAGCTCAACGCTTCCGGCGAGGATTTCCTTCGCGCCGTGATCCTCGGCTATGACATCGGCTGCCGCCTTACGATGACGCTCGACGAGGCGCTGCTCGACGGTGCCTTCCACAGCCCGCACAGCATCGGCGGTCTTTTCGGAGGAACGGCCGGCTGCAGTGCCCTGATGGGCTTCACGCCGGAGCAATGCAGATTCGCCCTGTCCTATGCCGTCCAGCAGGCAGCCGGCGTCACGTGCTGGATGCGCGACCCGGAGCATTGCGAAAAGGCGTTCGTGTTCGGCGGCAACCCTGCGCGCAATGCAGTGGCTGCAGTCACCATGGTGGAGCACAGCTTCACAGGCGGCAGCGACCCCTTCCACGGCCAGCACAACTTCTTCGACTGTTATTCGCCGCGGCCCGACCGCGCCGAGATGGTGCGCGGGCTCGGCGAACAGTACGAAATCATGCGGGCGATGATCAAGAAATGGACCGTCGGATCGCCGATCCAGGCAACGCTGGAGTCCTCGCTGGCGCTCATCAAGGAACACGATCTGACGCCCGACAGCGTCGAGAAGATCATCATCAACATGCCGGACAAGGAGACCAAGATCATCAGCAACCGGCACATGCCGGAAATCTGTGTCGAGCACCTTGTTTCGCTGATGTTCGTGGACGGATACGTGACCTTTGCGACGGCGCATGACTACGACCGCATGAAGGATCCGCGTGTGCTCGCCGTTCGTGCAAAGACCGAGCTGGCACCCAGTGCGGAGATGACCCGGACACCGCCGCCGCGGCAGGCGCGGATCGATGTGGTGACGACGGATGGCCGCAGTCTGTCGCATTTCACCGGTGCTGTGCGGGGAACGCCCGACAACCCGATGACCCGCGAAGAGGTGGTCGACAAGGTGCGCGGTCTGGTGCGCGAGATCGTCGGCGCGGAGCGCACCGAAGCGCTTTTGAAGTCGACGCTGGGCCTTGAAGGCGTGAGTGTGCGCCAGATCCTCGAGACGTTCAGGTCTTGACACAGACCAATGCGGGCGCCGCCGAGATCATGGTTGGCGCCCGGCACAGACGCTGTCGACCAGGAAGGAAACACTCGAATGGACCGCTCCGTCGAGGCTGCGACCTCGGACCGATTGACTGACCTTGTAGCCGAGTTCTCCGCGTCCTGCGTGTTTGACGACATCCCAGTCGACGTCATGCACCTGGGAAAGAAGTCAATTCTGGACGGCCTCGGCCCGGCTCTGTGCGGTGCGAAGACGGAAGGTCCGCGCATGCTGCGCGAGTATCTGAGCCGATCCCGCGCCGTAGCTGCCGGGGTACCGACCGCCACCGTCTTCGGATGCCCGGACCGTCTGGCAGTTGCCGATGCGGCCCTGGCGAACGGCATGGCCATGCACGCCGACGACTACGATGACACAATGCAGGCTGCGACCGGCAAGTTTCAGGGCATTCACCCCACCGCACCCGTGTTTTCGGCAGTCATGGCGGTCGCCGAGACCGGCGCTTATTCGGGCAAGGAGCTCCTGACGGCCTACCATGTGGGCGTGGAGATCGCCTGCAAGCTGTTCGACGCCACCGCCCCCGAACACATCCTCAACGGGTATCACGCGACCGGCACCTGCGGCCTTCTCGGCGCGGCCGTCGCAGTGGCGCGGCTGAAGGGGCTTGATGCCGACACGACCCGGACGGCCCTCGGGATCGCTGCAAGCCACAGCGGCGGGCTTCAGGAAAACTTCGGGACGATGACCAAGCCGTATCACGCCGGCCGCTCGGCCCGTGACGGCATCGCGGCGGCAGAACTGGCCGAGATGGGTTTCACCGCATCGCAGGCCATTCTGGAGGCGCCGCGCGGCTTCTTCATGTCCCACGGCGGAGGGTGGGAAGCCGAACGCATCGTCGACCGGATCGGCGCACCGTGGTCCTTCGTCGATCGGGGGATCTGGCTCAAGCCCTGGCCGACCGGCAGCCTCAGTCATCCTGCGATGACGCTGATGCGGAAGTTCGTGGTTGAGAACGATCTCAAGCTCGAAGATGTCGCGTCAATCCGGCTTCGCACGAGCGAGAATATCCACAAGACCCTGCTTCACCACCATCCGAAGACCGAGCTCGAAGCGAAATTCAGCCTCGAGTTCGTGACCGCCGCCTTGCTGGTCGAGCGTGACCTGGGCCTGGCGCATTTTACCGACGAGTTTGTGCGCAGCTCCGCGGTGCAGCGGGCGGTCGGGCTGGTGGACTACGAAACCTTCGACGAAGCCCATGCCCGCGCCGAGGGCTATACGATCGTGACCTCGTTCGTCGAGATAGCGCTTAACGACGAGCGGGTCCTGTCCGGGCGCCTCGACTACGGCAAGGGCAGCAAGGCGAACCCGATGTCGGATGACGAGGTGGAAGCCAAGTTTCGTGACTGCGCCACCTTTGCGGGAGTCGATGGCGAACGTGCCGAGGCAATATGCCAGGCGATCTGGCAGTTGGAAGATTTTCCGGATGCGAGGAGCCTCTCCCGGTTGCTGGCATATGGCTGAGGGAGGTGGGGCTGCCGGCGTCCGCGCTCCTTTCGCGCAATTGACCGAGGCCGTGCGGCGTTCGGTTCCGGGGGCGGCCGCGCACCGCCGGCAGACCGGCTTGCAGTGCCATGTTCTTCCCCTCAACCTCGAGCATTCGGTGTCAGAAAATCGTGTTGGCGCAGGGGCCTGAGGCAGGCGGCCGGTGTAGAGAGGCGTGCGATAGGGACCCCGTATCCGGGGTTATGGGCGTCCAAAAGGGAGCCCTCCGGCGATGGGGTCCACAGTGCTTCCTAGGATATCGGGAGTCGAGATTGGGATGCTGGGTGGTTGAACCGCGCTCCGCTCGACCGGCAACTGTATTATTCGTGGGTCATCTTGCGGTAATCGGTGCCGGTCATCAGCATGGCGTTGAGGACGCCGAGGAGCTTGCGGGCGGTGGCGGTGAGGGCTGACTTGACGGGTTTGCCTGCGGCCGTCAGGCGGCTGCGGAAGGCCGCGAAGGCTTGGCACCGCCGGGAGGCGTGAAGCGCAGCGATGTAAAGCATCGTCCTGACGACGGGGCGCCCGCCGGCGATGGTTCGACGGCCGAGGCGCTTTCCGCTGTCGCGCGCGATCGGTGCGAGACCTGCGAGGGCGGCAATGCGCCGGCGGTCCAGCCGCCCGAGTTCCGGCAGTTCGGCAATGAGGGTCGCAGCCACGACCGGCCCGACGCCCGGCACGGTCTTCAGCCTCCGATCAACGGCAGCCAGTTCGGGATCGGCCGCGATGAGCGCCGCCATGCGGGCATCGGCCTTGGCGATCCGGCGATCAGGCATCGCGATGAGGCTGCGAATGTCGGCGCGCGCCTCGGCATCAGCCGTCTGCTGGAGCCGTGTCGCCTCCTGCTTTCGCATCTCGACCAGCTGTCGGCGCCGCGTCGCTTGCGCTTGAAGGGCGCGACGCGACACCGCCAGCGGCTCGGTCGGGGGCGGATGGAGACGGGAGCCGAGGTCGCAGAGCATGCGGGCATCGACACGGTCGGTCTTGCCGATCACGCCCATCGCGCGGGCGAAGTCGCGCGCCTGGCGCGGGTTGACCCGGCTCAAACGCACCTGGGCCGCCTCGAGCGCCGCGTGCAGGCGGTGATCGTAGCCCCCGCTCGCCTCGAAGACGATCCAGGCACCTTCCCTGGCGCATGTCGCCGCGAAGGCCTTCAGCGCCGCCGGCGCGTTGTCGATGCGGCGGGCGCCGCGATGGGGATGGTTAATGTCGAGCCAGTCCCTGGCGACGTCGACGCCGACGTAAAGTTCCTGCATCATGACCCCTGCTCCTGTTCTGCGGGGTCTGCGGCAACAGCCCCAGTCAACTGTTCAGGATGACACGCGAGGAAGCGGACGGCTCCCACGCCGGCAAACGGGCTCGATCACCCAGGAGGCTCACGGGATGCCG
>SKWP01000167.1 GCA_007128865.1 Paracoccaceae bacterium | reverse complement strand
GGGGTGGGTGGGCGGGCGGCGTGCCGGGGCGCCGGTGCAGCCGGTCTGCAGGGTCGACACAGGCCTCCGGCCTGTCCACGCAAGACCGCAGGCGGGGCTTGGCGGCGGCGGCGAAGCACGCCATACCCGGCAGGCAGCAGGGAAAGGGAGCCACCACCATGGCGCAAGCGATGCTGGAACGTGTGAACGCGGCCGCCGCGGCCGCCCTGCCCCGCATCGGCGGGCAGGTGGAGGTGGCGCTGATCCTCGGCACCGGGCTTGGCGGGCTTGCAGAGCGGATCGCCGATGCCCGCCACATCCCCTATGCCGAAATCCCGGGCCTTGCCGTGGCCACCGCGCCGGGGCACGCGGGGCGGTTCGTGACCGGCACGCTCTCGGGCCGGCGGGTGGTGGCGATGCAGGGAAGGCTGCACCTCTATGAAGGCTGGAGCCCGGCCGACATTGCGCTGCCGGTCTATCTGATGCGCCGCATGGGGGCCGGGCGGCTGGTGGTGACCAATGCGGCCGGCGGGCTCAACCCCGGTTTCCGGCCCGGCGATGTGATGCTCATCGAGGATCACATCAACCTGACCGGCACCAATCCGCTGGTCGGACCGAACGCAGCGGAACTCGGCCTGCGCTTTCCCGACATGTCGCGCGCCTATGATCCCGCCCTGCGCGCCGCCGCACTGGCCGCAGCCGCGCGTGCCGGTGTGGCCCTGCAACGGGGCATCTATGCCGGCGTTCTGGGTCCGGTTCTGGAAACCAGCGCCGAACGGCGCTTCTGCCGGATGGCCGGCGGCGATGCGGTGGGCATGTCGACGGTGATGGACGTCATCGCCGCGGTGCATGCGGGGTTTTCGGTGCTGGGCCTTTCGGCGATTTCCAACGCCGCCACCGGCGGGCCCGAACAGCAACCCGACACCATCGAGGCGGTTCTGGCAAATGCCGCGGCAGCGGGTGGCCGGATCGAACGGCTGCTCGACGAACTGCTGCCCGACCTCTGAGCAGCAGGAAACCGCGTTTCCGGGCATTTGATGCCGCACGGCGCAACAAAGTTGCGATTTGGCGTCCGGCCTGACTGGCCGCGGCATCGCCGCCGGCCTATATGCCCGCTGCTGCAGCCTTCCTGAAGGGAAAAATCCGAACATGACCATTACCGAAGGATCCCGCCTGCCCGACGCGCGGCTGATGCGGATCGGGCAGAACGGCCCGGAACAGGTTTCGCTGGGCGAGCTGCTCAGCGGCCGCAAGGTTATCATCTTCGCAGTGCCTGGCGCCTTTACGGCAACATGCCATTCGGCCCATGTGCCAAGCTTCATCCGCACCCGCGATCGCCTTGCAGAAAAGGGCGTGGACGAAATCATCTGCGTGGCGGTCAACGACCCGCATGTGATGAAGGCCTGGGGTGAGGCCACCGGCGCCACCGCCGCCGGCATCACCATGCTGTCGGATGCCGACGGCAGCTATACCACGGGCATCGGCATGGCCTTCGACGCGCCGCCTGCCGGGCTGTTCGGGCGGTCGCAGCGCTATGCGATGGTGGTCGAGGACGGCACCGTGAAAGCGCTGAACATGGAGACCCAGCGCGGCGTCTGCGACCTGACCGGCGGCGAGGCGATGCTGGAAAGGCTCTGACCGTGCCGGCCGGCGGCGGCGGGTGCCTCAGCCGCCGGCCAGCGCATCCATCTTCTGTGCAAGCCGGATATCCAGCGCCGTCAACCCCCCGGCGTCGTGGGTGGTCAGGGTGACATCGACACTGCGGTAGACGTTTGTCCATTCCGGATGATGGTTGAGTTTCTCGGCCCAGATCGCGACCCGCGTCATCCAGCCAAAGGCTTCCACGAAGCTGTCGAAGCGGAAGGTCCGGGTCAGCGCGTCACGCTCCGGATCGAGCTTCCAGCCGGCATCCAGCAGCGGGGCCAGTGCGGCATCGCGGTCGGTTCCGTTCAGCTTTTCGGTCATGCTGACTGCTCCTTCATCCTTGCGTCATCGATGGCTTCGGCCCGCGCCCGCGCCGGGCGGTCGGCGATGCGTTCCCAGTAGCGGCGCAGTGCCGGGCTGTCGGGAAGGGTGCCAAAGCGCAACCCCCAGCCGATCTGCGACCCCGTGTAGACATCAGCCGCGCTGAAGCGTTCGCCGGCCAGGTAGGGCGAGGCCGTGACGGCAGCCTCCAGCGTCCGGATGACGCGGTCGAAATCGCCATAGCCGACGAAACCGCGGCGTTCCTCGGGCACCTCGACACCCAGCGCGCGATTGGTCACCGCCGCCTCGAGCGGCCCGGCGCCAAAGGCAATCCAGCGGAAATAGGCGCCCCTTTGCCCCGGCGGCGGTGCAAGCCCTGCCTCGGGAAAGGCATCGGCAAGATGCAGGCAGATCGCGGCACATTCGGTAACGGTCTGGCCCGCGTGCACCAGCACCGGCACCTTGGCCATGGGGTTTTGCGCGCGAAACGTCTCCGACTGCATGGCCAGGCCGTATTCGACCCATTCCGTGCGATAGGGTGCGCCGGTTTCCTCCAGCATCCACCGCGCGATCCGGCCGCGCGACTGCGGGTTGGTGTACAGCAGCGTTTCATCACTCATCCCGACAACTCCCCGACCGGGTAGCCGGCTCACCGCGCCGGTAGGGACCAAGCGCGGAAAGCACCTCCATCTCGTGACCGACGGCGCCGCGCTCGGCGTCCAGATACCGCGCGGCGGCCTTGCGGAAACCGGCATCAGAGAACCAGTGCAGCGAATGCACCCGGGCCGGCAGGTAGCCACGCGCCAGCTTGTGCGCGCCCTGCGCACCGGCCTCGACCCGCGCAAGGCCGTGTTCCAGGGCATAGTCGATGGCCCGGTAATAGCACAGTTCGAAATGCAGACAGGAATGGTCTTCGACGCAGCCCCAGTAGCGGCCATAGAGCGTATCGCGCCCGATCAGGTTCAGCGCGCCTGCCACCGGCCGCCCGCCGCGCAGCGCGAGGGTCAGCAGCATGTCGTCGCGCAACGTTTCATGGGCAATGTCAAAGAACGCCCGG
Organism: Paracoccaceae bacterium; assembly: GCA_007128865.1. GTDB lineage: Bacteria > Pseudomonadota > Alphaproteobacteria > Rhodobacterales > Rhodobacteraceae > Rhodobaculum. Next base: position 3,041 of record SKWP01000167.1, on the reverse strand, counting down.
GTCAGATACGGCCGCCCCCATTTGCGCGATCCGGTGTCCTGATAGAACTGCCAGAAGGCATCCCAGTGCCGGGCTTCGATGGCATCGCCGGTCAGCAGGACGATTTCTCCGCCGAAGGCGTTGGCAGTCGCGCGTTCGCGCCGGATCGTCTTGCGCTTGCGCGACGAAAGGGCGGCAAGGAACTGATCAAAGCCGCGCCAGCCCCGGTTCTGCCAGTGGAACTGTTCGGTGACGCGGGGCAGGAAGCCTGCCGCCGGGCCCAGCGCGGCTTCCTCGGCGGTGCAGAAGGTGACATGCGCCGAGGACAGCCCGTTGCGCCGGCCGACTTCGGCAATGGCCCCGAGCATCGCCTCGGCAACCGGCGGCCCGGCCTCGGGGCGCACCAGCAGCCGCCGCCCGGTCGCCGGCGTGAACGGCACCGCCGATTGCAGCTTGGGGTAATAGCGCCCCCCGGCGCGCTGCCAGGCATCGGCGAAAGCATGGTCAAAGATGTATTCGCCCTGGCTGTGCGACTTGGCATAAAGCGGCGCCACCCCGACGACCCTGCCCTCGTGCCGCGCCACGAGATGGTGCGGCTGCCAGCCGGTGCCCGGCCCGACCGACCCCGAGGCTTCCAGTGCCGCAAGAAAGCGGTGGGTTGTGAAGGGGTCAAGGGGCCGGCCGCCGTCGGCCGTTTCCGGACAGGCACAGGCGTCCCAGTCCTTTGCGGCAATCTCGGCAATACCTCTCGTCGCGGTGATCTCGAGTCCGTTTGCACAGTCCGGCATCTGCGAAGTCCCCCGTCGGCGCTCTGCTCCTTCGGCGCTGCCCGATGGGGGAAATGGCCCGTAAGCCGCCTGCGTCAAGCCGACGCAGCATCCCGAAGCGCCGGGCGTCCCCTGCGAGGCTGGTTTCGCCCTGAGGCTTTGCCCGGCTGCCACCATCCGGCGCATGGCCCGAAAGCCCTGTTGCGCGCATCATGCCGTTACCGGGTCAGGCGCGGGGTGGCGGCCCGGGCGGGTTCAGCGCAGCTCGAAAACGGCCTCGATTTCAACGGCAACGCCCAACGGAAGCGAGGATACGCCCACCGCCGAGCGGGCATGCCGACCGGCTTCACCCAGCAGTTCGACAATCAGATCGGATGCGCCATTGATCACCCGTGGCTGATCGTTGAAATCCGGCGTGCAATTCACGAACCCGGTCAGCTTGACCACGCGGACAAGGCGCGACCAGTCGCCACCGCAGGCGGCGCGGGCCTGGGCCAGCAAGCTCAGCGCACAGTGTTTCGCCGCGACCGCACCCTCGGCAACCGTAAGGTTTTCGCCCAGTTTGCCGGTAATCAGCCCGTCAGGCCCCTGGCTGATCTGGCCCGAGACGAACAATTGGTTCCCGAGGCTGACGAAGGGGACGTAATTGGCCGCCGGGGCCGGTGCTTCGGGCAATGTCAGGCCGAGTTCGGCAAGGCGGGCATCGATGGGGTGGGGCATGTTTGTCATCCTTGGGCTGACGGGCCGGGGTATCGTCTGGGCAACCAGGCCATGGCTCAAGCCTCGTGTTCCTGACCTGACACCAGGTTCCGCCATGCGAGGCGAGGGGCAGCTATGCGGGACAGAGCGGCCCTTGACCGGAGACGCAACACAGGGCGGTGCCCGACCGCCGGGTGGGCGCTGCAAGGTGGATATCCTGGCGGTTTATCGGGCAAGAACATCCTACGGTAAAACGGTTTGCACCGTTGCAGGGCGCCCGCGCGTCGTGCCGGAGGCGCGCCTCTGGCGTGACTGGGGCGGTCGGGCGCGGCCCGGCGGCGCTGCGCGCCTTGATTCCGGGCCAGAAGTGCCAATAGCCAACCGCCCGCTTTGGGCTCCAAGCGCTCTGTGGGCATCCTTCGTCAGGTAGTGAACACTAGCCCATTGCTGCAAGGCCGAAAACCCCTGATCAGCGGCGGGTCATGGCACCGGCCCGGCTTGCCCGCCCAGCGCCCGCGCGACGGCGCCGGCAAGGGCTGCCAGCGCCCCGTGACCGCCGCCTTCGGGGTTCAGCCATACCTCGGCCGGCATTCCGGGCCAAAGCGATGCGGCGTCGGCATCGGGCAGCGGGGCAACCTCGACCCTGTGATAGCGGGCGCCCATTTCCGGCGCTGCGCCATGTTCGGGCGAAATCGCGATGACCCGGGCAGGAATGCGACGCGCCACCCCGCCCGGACCGGGGGCAAGCACGATCATCGCGTCGTTGCCCGGCCGGGTTGTTTCGGCCAGCCCCGGCGGCAGGGCGGCGGCGACCACGGGCACCGCATCGTCGGGAAGGATGTGCATTGCAGCAACCGCGGGCGGCAGCACCGCGCCGGGGCCGGCCAGGGCAAGCCGCTGCACGACCCCGGACGCCGGCGCACGCAGGTTCAGCGCCTCGAGCCGATCCTCCAGGCTCGCCAGACGCGCGGCAAGCTCGTCGCGCAGTGCAGACTGCTCGGCCAGATCGATGCGCAGGCGCTCCTGTTCGGCGGCATGCATCAGGTCGTGTTCCTGCCGGGCGGATGCGGCCGCGGCAAGGGCGCGTTCGCGCGCGGCGTCGGCCTCGGCAATCGTGCCGCGCAGGCGCGCGGCCTCGCGCCGCAGAGCATTGACGCGCGGCGCCTGGGTCAGACCGGCCCCAAGCAGACGTTCCTGATCGGCCAGTTCGGCCGCGATCAGACCGGCCTGTTCGCCCGCAGCCTCGGCCTGCCGCGCAAGGGCGCCGGCGATACGCAGCGCGGCGGCCGCATCTTCGGCAACCCGGTGCCGCTGTGCCGCACGCCGGGCCACGCCGGCATCGAAGGCGGCCCGTTCCTGTTGCAGGATATGGTGCTGAGCGGACCGTGAAACGTTGCTGAATGACCGCTTGGCGGGCAGCTCAAGGGTATCGGCGCCGGCCGCCTCGGCGCGCAACCGGGCAAGGCGGGCCTCGGCACGCAGCAGCCGCAGGGCCACGGCCGCGGCTTCGGCCTCAAGCGCCGGGTCGGCAAGCCGGACCAGCAACGCCCCGGCAGCCACCTGCGCGCCTTCGGCCACCAACACGGCGGCGACGCT
>SKWP01000317.1 GCA_007128865.1 Paracoccaceae bacterium | reverse complement strand
TCGCAAGGCAGTGCACGAAGCTGCCGAAATCTCGCAAGCCTGATGGAGAGTGGAATGACAAAAATGGAACTCACCCGCAGGCGTTTCATCACCACGGCAGCCGCCGTCGGTGGTGGCATGGTCCTTGGTTTCCACCTGCCCGGCCGCCATGCGGCGCATGCCGGGCCGACCGCGGCCGAGGCCTGGGCCGGTGCGACCGGCGGACCGGAAATCAACGCCTGGCTGAGCATCGACAACGACGGCATCGTGACCGTGCGCTGCCCCTACACCGAAATGGGCCAGGGCGGCATGACGTCGGTTGCCCAGATGGTTGCCGAGGAACTTCACGTCGCCTGGGAAAACGTGCGCTGCGTGCTGGCCGATGCCAACCGCAACATGACCCAGGGCGAAGAATACGGCACCATGGCGACCGGGGGCTCCAACCTGGTGCGCAACCGCCATCCGATGATCTTCGGGGCGGCCGCTTCGGCGCGTGAACGGCTCAAGGAAGCCGCTGCGCAGGCCTGGGGCGTCGACCGTGCCAGCATCACCGTCGACAAGGGCGTGCTGACGTCGGGCAACCACACCGGCACCTTCGGCGAATTCGCCACCGCAGCGGCCGGTGTCACGCTCGATGAAGAACCCGCGATCAAGGCCTATGGCGACTGGTGGATTGCCGGCACCGATGTGCCGCGCATGGATGTCGGCGTGAAGGTCAACGGCAAGGCGCTGTATCCCATCGACATCCGCCTGCCCGACATGGTGTATGCCGCGGTCATGGCCTGCCCGGTTCCGCAGGGCCGGCTGGTCAGCTTCGATGCCTCGGCGGTCATGGACCGGCCCGGCGTGATCGACGTGATCGAGCTGGTTCAGGTGGCCGAAGCCGCCGGTTCGGGCATGGGCGGCACCGACCTTCGCAGCGCCATTGCCGTGGTGGCAGACAGCTATCACCGCGCCAAGACCGCGCTTGATCTGCTGCCGGTTGAGTGGGACTTTGGCGAATGGGCCGACCACAGCTCGGAAGGCATGGCTGCCCGTGCCGGCGAACTGATGGCCCAGGAAGCCGCCCACGCCGAGGAAGTGCGCGGCGATCCGCGGCCGGTCCTTGCCGGCGCAGCCGACAAGCTGGTGAGCGAATACAGCCGCCCCTACGAGGCCCATGTCGCCATGTGCCCGCCGGCGGCCGTCGCCCATGTCACCGAAGATCGCACCGATCTGTGGTGCTACACCCAGAACGCGGGTGCCGCGCTGCTGCAGGCCGCCGACCAGCTTGGCGTCGACCCGAGCAAGGTGTTCCTGCACCAGACTTATCAGGCCGGTGGCTTCGGCGGTGGCTTCACCACCGACATCCCGCGTCAGGCGGTCGAGATCGCCCGCCGGGTCGGCCGTCCGGTCAAGGTTCTGTGGTCGCGTGAGGAAGACATCCGCCAGGACCGTGCCTCGCCGCCGATCTGGGGGCATTTCGAAGCCACCATCGGCGATGACGGCCTGCCGTCGGCGCTGCTGGTACGCGCCATCGCCGAATCCGGCAACCCGACCTTTGCCGATCGCGGCATGGCGAACCTGCCCTACCTGGTCCCGAACTACCGTTACGAGCGCCACGTGCTGCCCACCAATATCCCGGTCGGCTTCCACCGTGCGCCCGGCAACGTCCAGAACGGGTTCATGGCCGAGCAGTTCGTCGACGAGATGGCACTTGCCGGCGGCTGGGATCCGCTGGAGTGGCGCCTGAAGATGACCGAGGGCAACGAGCCCTGGCAGCGCGTGCTGCTGGCCATCAAGGAGCACTCGGGCTGGACAACCGACCTGCCGCGCGGCGTCGGCATGGGCATCGGCGTGGTCGAATCGCACGGCTCGATCTGCGGTGCGGTGGCAACCGTCGAGGTTTCCCGTCGCGGGGCGCTGTTCATCGACAAGGTTCTTGTGGTGATGAACTGCGGCTACACGCTGAACCCGCGTGCGGCGACCGAACAGGTGGATGGCAGCGTTGCATGGACGCTCAGCCATGCGCTCTATGGCGGGCTTCTGCTGCGCAACGGCCGCTTCCAGAACACGAATTTCGACAACTACAACCTCATGAGGTTGCCGGACATGCCGGAAGTCGAAACCGTGTACGCCAACTCGGAAGACCAGTGGTGGGGCGGCATCGGCGAGCCTGTCGCGCCCCCGATCCCGCCGGCGGTGGCCAACGCGATCTTCTTTGCCACCGGCAGGCGCATCCCGTCGACCCCGATCATCCAGCACGATCTGAGCTGGGCCTGACGGCAACCCCATGGCCGGGCATGTACCTGCCCGGCCATGGCTGCAACAACCAAGGGGGCGGGCGGCCCGCAGCCGCCCGTCAGCCGACCGACCCGTCATCCACCAGGAAGGAGTAGCGGGAATGAACAAGCACCTCCTTGCCGCCCTTGCCCTTGTCATGGCCGGTACCGGCGGCGCCGCGGCCGATTCCTTTGCCGATGGCTATGCCGCGCACCGCGCCGGTGATTATGCCGAGGCATTGCGGATCTGGACCCCGCTGGCCGAAGCCGGCGACGCGCTTGCCCAGTTCAACCTCGGGATCATGCACACCCACGGGCGCAGCATCGGCCGGGATCATGCCGCCGCCGCCTACTGGTTCGAACGCTCTGCCGAACAGGGCGACCCCGTGGCTGCCTACAATCTCGGCCTGATCTATTCCGAAGGCCGGGGTGTCGAGCAGGATTACGAGACAGCCGTGCACTGGCTGGCACAGGCGTCGAGCCAGGGTCATGTGACAGCAATGTCGCGGCTGGCCACCCATTATGCGAACGGACGCGGCGTTACCCAGGATCTCATGCGCGCCCTCGAGCTGAGCGAGATCGCCCGGCAGACCGAATGCATCCTTGACGACATGGACCAGAACCATCAGGTCCGGATGAAGCCGGTTTCCTTGCTGGGTCTGGGCGGATAGACCGGTTACAGTCAGCGGTGTTGATGGCAAAGCTGCCAGAGGTTTACCCTTGTATCGATCAAGGCAGGCACCGCAGACCGGTTTCCGGCTGCGGTGGTTTTCCGACGGATGCGACAGCGATTTCGCGGGCCTGAGCGGCGGCCGGCCGTCAGGCCCGCACCATGGAGACAGGATGACACCAGACTGCAAGCATGCCGGCTTCCGCGGCGCCCTTTTCGCAATTGTCCTTGCCGTCGCAGCCGCCCCCGCGGCCGCAGGCCAGGGGATCGCCGATGGCATCGACGCCTACTGGAACGGGGATTTCGATGCCGCGGCCCGGCAATGGCAGCCGCTGGCCGAGGCCGGTGACACGCTGGCACGGTTCAACATGGGCATATTGCACGACAATCCGCGCCGGGATGACCGTGATCCCGAAAAGGCACGCCACTGGTATGAGGCCGCTGCCGAAGCCGGAGATGCGCCGGCGGCCTTCAACCTTGGCCTGATGCATGAAGAGGGCGACAATACCGAGGCCGACATCGCCGCTGCCGTCGCATGGTACCGGCGCGCGGCCGAGGGCGGCGATATCCTGGCCCAGCACCGGCTTGGCATGATCCTTGCGGAAGGCCGCGGCGGCTATCCGGATGATCAGGCCGAAGCCGTCCGCTGGCTTCTGGTGGCGGCCGAGAACGGACATGTACCATCGATGTTTGCGCTTGTGGGGCATTATACTCATGGCCGCGGCGTCGAACGCGACCTTGCAGCGGCAAACCGCTGGGGCGATCTGGCCGGCGTGATGATGATGTTCACCGAAGGCACCATCTGCGGGCGCGGGCGCAGCGCCGAACTGATCGAGGAATGCCGCAGGCTGACACCGCGGCGGGAGCCATGACCACAGCGGCCACAGCGGCGGGCGGGCATGGCAAGTGCCATGGCGCCGCGTAACGCCCCGCTTTGGCGGCCGTCTACCCGGCTGCGCCTACCGCATCCCGGGGTCATCGGCTGGTATTGCCGGCTGCCCGCGCTGCTGGTTGCGCTGCTCTGGCTTTGCGTTCTGCCGATGCCGGCAACCGCGCAGGATCATGTCACCGACACGCCACCGCTGCTTGACCGGCTCACCCCTGCGGTAATGGCCGGCGTCTTTGCCGAAGCCACGCGGATCGAACTGCTGGACGACGGCGGGCCGGCGGCCGTTGCCGCATTCACCGATGACGAACTGATCGGCTATGTGTTTTCGACCCTCGATGTGCTGCGCGCTCCGGGCTATTCCTCGACCCCCTTCGATGTCGTTGCCGGGGTGACCCTGGGCGGGCGCATCACCGGGGCGGCAATGCTGTTTCATCACGAACCCTACCTGATCAACGATGACCGCAGGACCGGGCAGATGATCCAGTTTCTGGACAATTTGGCCGGAATGGAGGCCCGGATCGGGGCCAGCGGCGGGCTGGCACCGAATTTCGTCGCCGGCGCGACGATCTCGGCGCGCGCCATGCGCAACGCGGTGCTGGAGGGCGCCAGTATCGTGCTGCGCTATCGCACCGGGGCGACAGTTGTGACCGAACCGACGGTCGACATGCTCGGCTTTCGCCCGATGACGGTCGAGGAGCTGATCACGGAAGGCGCGCTGGTGCAGGTGGTTGTCACCAATGCCGATCTGGCCGCAGCACAGCAGGCAGCCGGGATCGATGGCCTGCCGCTCGAAGTCCCGCCGCGCGGCGATGCCAATGCCGTCTATCTCGATTTCCGCGCCGGTTATGCCATGCCGCCGCGCATCGGGCGCAACAGCGCCGGACAGGGCGGCTATGACCGCGTCTTCGAAGCCTTTCCCGAAGGCAGCGAGGCGCTGATCTTCGGTTCCAACGGCACCTATGATTTCCGCGGCTCGCGTCACAACAACCTGTCGCACGGCTTCCGGCTGGAGCGGCTGGAGGTGGTACAGGGCGACCGCAGCTTCCGCTTCCTGAAATCCGATATCGTCTATGTGAACCTCGATCTGGGGCGCGTGGCCAATATCCTGATGCTGCCGCCGGGCAGCGGTTTCGACCCGCTGCAACCCTGGCGCGCCGATGTCTATGCGCATGTCCGCCAGCCCGATGGCGTGCTGAGCCCCTTCCTGCTGGCGCGTGCCGAATACACCCTGCCCGAAAGCTACATCCTGCTGCCGGAACCCGAACCGATGCCGGCCTGGATGGAACCCTGGGTCGAGGGCAAGACGCAGATCGTCACGCTGGGCGCGGCGCTCGGGGTGTTGACGCTGATACTCGGCTTTCAGGGCCAGCTTTCGCGCTCGCGCCGCCTGCACCGTGTGGTGCGCAACGGCTTTTTGCTGTTCACGCTGGTCTGGCTGGGCTGGATTGCCAGTGCGCAGCTTTCGATCGTCCATGTGATCAACTACCTGCAGGCGCCGTTTCTGGGGCTTGGGCTGTCCTTCTACCTGGTCGAACCGCTGATCGTGATTCTTTCGGTCTATACGGCGGTGGCGCTGCTGCTGCTGGGGCGCGGGGTGTTCTGCGGCTGGCTGTGTCCGTTCGGCGCCCTGCAGGAACTGCTGGCCAATGTCGCGCGCTATTTCCGCCTGCCGCAATGGAACCCGTCCGAACCGTTGCAGCGCCGCTTGTGGATGGGCAAGTACATCTCGCTGGTGGTGGTGGTGGGGCTGGCCTTCTGGGCACCCGCGGCCGGCGCCATCGCGGCCGAGATCGAACCGTTCAAGACCGCGATCACGGCAATCTTCGTGCGCGGCTGGCCCTATGTCGTCTATGCGGTGCTGCTGCTGCTGATCGGGCTTTTCACCGAACGGGCCTTTTGCCGCTTCCTGTGCCCGCTGGGCGGGGCGCTGGCGGTGCTCGACCGGCTGCACCTGCTCAACCTGCTCAAGCGGCGCCCGGAATGCGGCAACCCCTGCACCCTGTGCGAACGCGCCTGCCCCGTGCGCGCGATCGAGAAATCCGGCAAGATCAAGATGGCCGAGTGCTTCCAGTGCCTCGACTGCCAGGTCGAATACCATGATGACCGCCGCTGCCCGCCGCTTGCCCGCGCGCGCAAACTGCGTGAACGCATGGCCGGTGGGGCACCGGCGAAACGTCCGGCCCGCCCCGCCGCCCAGCCCGGCCGGACACCGGCGGCCGCCTCGGTTCCGGCGGGGGTGACGCCATGAACGGCCGCGCCCCGATC
>SKWP01000333.1 GCA_007128865.1 Paracoccaceae bacterium | reverse complement strand
ATGACCAGCAGCTTTTTCGGCATCCGCGATGCCTGCAGCGCGTGCCTGTAGGTCCAGACCAGGTCGCCGTCTGCCTCGAGCCCCGGCAGTTCGCGCGCACGCGCGCCGGTTGCCAGCACGATGCTGGGCGCGGTGAGCATGGTTTCGCCCTTGTCGGTCTTGACCGCGACCTTGCCCTTTCCGGCCAGCCGCGCGGCCCCCATTACCACGGCAATCCTGTTCTTCTTCATCAGATGGCCGATGCCGCCGGAAAGCTGCCCGGCCACCTTGCGCGACCGCTTCACCACGGCGCCGAGGTCAAAGCCGATACCCTCGGCCCTGAGCCCGAATTCGCCAGCCCGGTGCATCAGGTGGAACACCTCGGCCGAGCGCAGCATGGCCTTGGTCGGGATGCAGCCCCAGTTCAGGCAGATGCCGCCCAGGTGTTCGCGTTCGACCACGACCACCTTCAACCCCAGCTGGGCCGCCCGGATAGCCGCGACATAGCCGCCCGGCCCGGCGCCAACCACGATGACGTCATAGCTCGATTCTGCCATGTCCACCCCCCTTGCGGCAATTGTTCAGCGTTAAACCACTTTTCGGGCGGTGGAGCAACATGTCGCCCGGGATGCCGCCATGCGCTGCCTGCATTGCCTTGCGGCCAGCCTTCATGCGGCTTTCAGCTCGGCGACGGTGCTGCCGTAGCCGCCGGCTTCGAGATAGGCAATCTCTTCCGGGCGCGACGCACGCCCCAGCGCCGCGTTGCGATAGGGGAACCTTCCGAAACGGCGGATCACCGCCCGATGGGCGCGCGCGTGCAGCAGGTTGTCGGCGCCGGTTTCGGGAAGCCGGGTCAGGATCAGGCGGACACAGCGGTCCTGATCGGCCGGCGTCTCGGAATGCATCAGCGGCAGGTAGAAGAACTGGCGTTCCGGTTCCGGCACGCGCATGTCCCAGCGGCGATGGATGGCCATGCTGGCAGCGCCCAGCGCAAGCTTGTCGGATGCAAAGGCCCGCCCGTCATCGCGGAACATGTTGCGGGGAAACTGGTCGGTCACGATGACGAAGGCCAGGCAGCCGCCGGCATTGGTCAGCCAGCTGTCAAGCCTGCCCTCGACCGCGGCCTGCCACAGCGGTTCGAAACGCGCGCGGATACGCGCGTCAAGCTCTGCACCGCCCCCGTACCAGCCCGAGGGTCCGACATCGTCGATCCAGAAATCCAGTATTGCCTGTGGGCTTTCGGGCGCTGCATGTGCCGGCATCGGAATTCCCCTGCATGATCTTCCCGGAGCGTGGCAGCAATCGCCCGGTCTGGCAAGACCATCAAGGCTGGCCCGGCGGAGCGGCGTTATCCTGCCCGTCGCCCGGCTCCTGCGGGGCATCGTCGGCGGCTTCCTGAGCGGCTGTATAGACGGCCTCCAGCGCGATCGGCGATGCCGAGGATGTCATGACGGCAAATGCGCCGGTCGAATCCACCCCTGGCGCGGCGCGGCGCGTCATTCGCCAGAAGGCGTAAACCGCAAGGATTGCACACAGCAGTCCGATATAGACGAAAAAGCCGTCCGGCCCCATCTGCGCCATCATCCAGCCGGTGATCAGGGGCCCCGCGATGGCGCCCAGCCCGTTGATGAACAGCAGCCCGGCCGAGGCCGCCGCCATGTCGCTGTTGTCGAGATAGTCGTTGGTGTAGGCCAGCAGCAGCGAATAGAGCGGGTTGGCAACCCCCCCGATCACCAGCGCGACAACAACCAGCAAACCGAAACCCAGCGGCAGGGCAACCGCCATCGCCATGACCACCGCACCGAGAATTGCGATGATGGTCAGCAGGCGGCGCCTGTCCATCCGGTCCGACATCCAGCCAATGGGATACTGGAACAGCAGCCCACCCAGAAAGATCGCGCCAATGAAGATCGAGATGCGCGCGACGTTCAGGCCCGCCAGCGTTCCCCAGACGGCCGCCATGCCGAAAAGCGCCGATGCCAGGCCACCGACCAGGAACATCCCGACACAGCCCAGCGGCGAGGCCCGGTAAAGGCGCCGAAAGCTCATCGGTTTGGTGCTGTCGAACACAGGCAACGGATTGATCGACAGCAGGATGGGGGTAAAGGCCAGCGACACGAGCACCGAAGGAATGACAAACAGCATCCAACCTGCCGGATCGGCCAGGTTAAGGAGGCCCTGCGCGGTGATGACCCCGATCATCTGCACGATCATGTAGAGCGAAAGCGTCTGGCCGCGGGTTTCGTTGGTGGCGGCATTGTTGAGCCAGCTTTCGGCGGTGATGTAGACCCCGCAGAAGCTGAACCCGATCAGCACCCGCAACAGCGCCCAGGCAACCCAGTCCGGGATGGCGGCAAACATCACCAGCCCGGCCGAGATCAACGATCCGAGCGCGGCGAAGACGCGCACATGGCCCACGCGGCGGATGAGTTCCGGTGTCATCCGCGATCCGAACAGGAAGCCGAGGTAATAGGCCGACATTACCACCGACAACTGAAAGGTCGAAAACCCCTCCAGCGCCCCGCGCACGCCCAGCAGCGTGCCCTGGATGCCGTTGCCGACCATCAGCAGGCCGATACCCAGCAACAACGGCCATGAATTGCGCAGCACGAGTAGCATGAGGTTCGTCCGGGTCTGGGGCGGGTCGGGCCGGGCTAGCCGCCGGTGGCAGGGCTGTCTTGTGCGTTCACGACGCTTCGGGTGGCGAAACCGCTGCCGGGATCAGCAGCGAGGCATCCCCGTATGAAAAGAACCGATAGCCCTCGGTTATGGCAAGCCGGTAAAGTTCAAGGATGCGTTCACGGCCCATCAGGGCCGAGACAAGCATCATCAGGGTCGATTTCGGCAGGTGGAAATTGGTTATCAACCCGTCGGTGATGCGGAACCGGTAGCCGGGATGGATGAAGATGTCGGTATCGCCCCACCAGGGATGCAGGCGCCCGCGTTCGTCCGCGGCGGTTTCGACAAGGCGCAGCGCCGTGGTCCCGACCGGGATGATCCGCCCGCCGGCAGCGCGGGTGGCGTTGATCTCATCGGCGGCCTGCGGCGTTACCTCGCCCCATTCGGCATGCATGCGGTGTTGATTGATGTCGGAAACCTTGACCGGAAGAAAGGTGCCGGCACCCACATGCAGGGTCACGGTGCTGAAGCGCACGCCGGCCGCGGCCAGCGCGTCCATCAGCGCCGCATCGAAATGAAGCGATGCGGTCGGCGCCGCGACAGCACCGCTGCGGCGGGCGAATATGCTCTGGTAATCCTCGTTGTCGCGGGCATCGGGCGCCCGCCGCGCGGCGATATAGGGCGGCAGCGGCATGGTACCGGCATTGGCAAGCGCCGCCTCGAATGCTTCGCCGGTTTCGGAAAACGCCAGCACCGCGGCTTCGCCATCGCGCCCGGTCACCTCGGCCGTCAGCCCGGCGCCAAGGTCCAGCCGGTCGCCCGGGCGCAATTTCCGCAGCGGCCTGGCAAGCACCCGCCAGCGGCCGTCTGCCATTGGCGCGGCGAGGGTGATCTCGACCTTCGCGCCAATCTCGCCGTCGCGCATCCGCCGTCCGGTCAGCCGGGCGGGGATGACGCGCGTATCGTTCAGCACCAGCCGGTCGCCCGGGCGCAGGATGGCGGGCAGGTCGCGCACATGGGCATGGCGGGTGGCGTCGCCTTCGGCCACCAGCAACCGTGCGGCCGGGCGCGGCCGTACCGGGCGCGTGGCGATCAGCCCCTCGGGCAGGTCGAAATCGAAATCCTCCAGGCGCATCGCTACCTTCCGGCCCCTGCTTCGGGGCTGCCGCTTGCCGTCAACTCAGCCCCTGCCGGGTTTGCCATTGGCCAGACCGGACGCCGCAATCACCTTTCCCGGCTGCTTGGGATTGGGGTAGACGAGGCCGGCCGAAATCACCAGCTTGGCTGCGTCTTCCACCGGCATGTCGAGGGGAATGACATCGGCTTCGGGTACGAACAGCAGGAAGCCCGAAGTCGGGTTCGGGGTGGTCGGCAGGAAGACGCTGACCACGCGTTGATCGACGGGGATGCGCGCGGCAATCTCGCCCTTGGCGCGGGTCGAGATGAAGGCGATGGCCCAGATGCCCTTGCGCGGGTACTGGACCAGACAGGCCTTGTCGAAGGTGGTTTCCGACTGGGCAAAGACCGTCTCGGCGATCTGCTTTGCACCGTTGTAGATCGAACGCACCACCGGCATGCGGTCCACGATGTTTTCGCCCCAGCCGATGAAGGTGCGCCCGATCAGACCCTTTGCCATCCAGCCGACAAGTACCGCGAAGACCAGAAAGATGATCACCCCGAAACCCGGAACGTCGAGCCCCAGCAGGTTCTGCGGTCGGTAGCTGGACGGCACGAAAGGCAGCACCCATCCATCGATCCAGCCGATCACGGTCCAGATCAGCCAGAGCGTCAGGGTAATCGGCGCGATCACCACAAGGCCGGTGATGAAGCTTGTCTTCAACCCGCCCAGAAGCGACCGCCGATGCGGTGGTTCGGGCTGTGCCTGAGGGTCGTGGGGTTTCATCGGGGCCATTCCGGAGTAAGCGACGCGCCCCTATGTATGTGCTGCACCGCGGCGGGACAACCGGGCAGAATCCGGCTGTTACCCGGCGGCAAGCGCGATGGCGATGCGCGCCGCAAGCCGGGCATTGTTCAGCACCAGCGCGACATTGGCCTCAAGGCTCCGGCCTTCGGTGGCAGCAAGGATGCGGGCCAGAAGAAACGGTGTAACCGCCTTGCCGCGGATGCCCTGCGCCTCGGCGTCGCGGATGGCGGCGTCGATCAGGGGCGTCAATCGCGCTGCCGGGATTTCGCTTTGCGCCGGGATCGGGTTGGCCACGAGCTGCCCGCCGCCAAGCCCCAGCCGCGCCCGCATCCGGTGCGCCGCGGCGATGTCGGCCGGGTCATCCAGACGCATCGGCGCCGGCAGGCCGGAGTCGCGCGACCAGAAGGCCGGCAAGCTGTCCTGCCCCACGGCAATCACCGGCACACCCAGCGTTTCGAGAACCTCCAGCGTCTTTGGCAGGTCGAGTATCGCCTTTGCCCCGGCTGCGACAACGGTAACGGGGGTGCGCGCCAGTTCGTGCAGATCGGCAGAGATGTCAAAGCTCGTTTCGGCGCCGCGATGCACGCCGCCGATGCCACCGGTCGCAAACACGGCGATGCCGGCCAGATGCGCGGCGATCATCGTGGCGGCGACCGTTGTCGCCCCGGTGGCGCGCTGAACAAGGCACAGGGCAAGATCGGCACGCGACAGCTTCATCACCCGATCGGTGCGGGCCAGCGCGGCAAGCCGGGCGTCATCCAGCCCGATGTGCAGCGCGCCGTCGATCACCGCAATCGTGGCCGGCACCGCGCCTTCCTCCCGTACCGCTGCTTCGACGGCGCGGGCGGTTTCCCGGTTCCGGGGCCAGGGCATGCCGTGGGTGATGATGGTCGATTCAAGCGCAACCAGCGGCTGGCCACCGGCGCGGGCCCGGGCAACCTCGGGGCTGAAGACGAGCGGAAGGTCGAGGCTCATGGTCGGGTCTCCCGGGCTGGCAGGGCAGGGATGGCCGCGACATGGGCGGCAGCTGCATCAACGGCGCCGCGCAGGGCGGCATCGGGCGCCACCCCCGACAGGGTGGCGGCAACATGGGCCGCCACCAGCACGTCGCCCGCGCCGGTGACCCGTACCGCCCTTGCCCTGCGGGGGCGGGCGACATGCAAGGCCCCGTCTGCCGCAAAGGCCGCTGCGCGCGCGCCGTCGGTGACCAATACCGCCCGCCATCCGGCCGCCGCCAGCGCCCCGGCGGCGTCCGGCCCGTCCGCCGGCAGGCGGCCCAGCAGGACACCGGCTTCGGCGCGGTTCAGGTACAGTGTCACCCGCGGGTGGGCGGTCAGCGCCGCAAGCCTTGCTGCCTTGCCGTCGGATGCCGCCACCACACGCAAGTCCGCTGCCGCCAGCATCGGGCCGGTGGCGATCTGGCCCAGCAGGGCGGCTGAAAGGTTGCCGTCGATCACTGCTGCGCCGGTCCACGGCGCACCCGGCCGCGCAAGCCGTCCGTCCCTCAGCGGTGCAAGCACGGCCTCACCGGCGCTATCCAGCGCGGCTGTGTCGGCAAGGGCCGCAACCAGCCT
>SKWP01000015.1 GCA_007128865.1 Paracoccaceae bacterium | reverse complement strand
CTTTGCCCCCTTCGGGCCGATGCCGGGCAGGGTCTCGACCGATGCAAACAGCGGAAACAGGATTTCGGGGCGCCCCGCCACCACGCTAGCCCGCGCCGATCAGTGAAAGCCAGCCGTCTTCGTCGATGGTCCGAACCCCGAGTTCGGCGGCCTTCTTCGCCTTCGATCCTGCGCCGGGGCCAGCGACAACCAGATCGGTCTTGGCCGATACGGAGCCCGCAACCTTTGCCCCCAGCGCCTCGGCCCGTGCCTTGGCCTCGGCCCGGCTCATCCGTTCCAGCGTGCCGGTAAAGACGATGGTCTTGCCGGCCACCGGGCTGGCAGCGGCGACAGGCGCGGCTTCCGGCTGCACGTCGAGCAGCGCCACCAGCCGGTCGATCGACGCGCGCTCGGCCGGGTTGCGAAAGGTCGCCACCAGCGATGCCGCCAGCACCGGCCCCACGCCATCGACCGACAGCAGATCATCCCATTCCGGCCCGGATTCGGCCCCGACAGGGGCCTCGGCGATTGCGGTCATGGCCGCCTCGAACGCCGGCCAGCCGCCATAATGGCGCGCCAGAAGCCGCGCGGCGACCTCGCCCACATGCCGGATGCCCAAGGCAAAGATCAGCCGGGCCAGGGGGATGCGGCGGCGTTCGGAAATGGCTGCGAACAGGTTGGCGGCACTTTTCTCGCCCCAGCCTTCGCGGTTCTTCAGCTGCTGAAGGCCGCTGCCAAAGCGCTCTTCCAGCGTGAAGATATCGGCCGGCTCCCTGATCCATCCGTCGCGCCAGAAGGCTTCCACCTGCCTGGCGCCCAGCCCTTCGATATCGAAGGCTGCGCGGCTGACGAAGTGCTTCAGCCGTTCGACCGCCTGCGCGGGGCAGATCAGCCCGCCGGTGCAGCGGCGCACCGAATCGCCGGGCTCGCGCACCGCGTCGGAGCCGCATTCGGGGCATTTTGAAGGAAATTCATAGGGCTGCGACCCGTCCTTGCGTTTCGAAAGATCCACATCCGCAACCTTGGGGATGACATCGCCGGCGCGATAGACCTGCACCCAGTCGCCGACCCGGATATCCTTGCCGTCGCGGATCGGGGCACCGCGGGAATCGCGCCCGGCGATGTAATCCTCGTTGTGCAGGGTGGCGTTGGAAACCACCACGCCGCCCACCGTCACCGGCTGCAGCCGCGCCACCGGCGAAAGCGCGCCGGTGCGGCCCACCTGGATGTCGATGGCCTCCAGCCGGGTCCAGGCCAGTTCGGCCGGGAACTTGTGCGCCAGCGCCCAGCGCGGCGTGGTAGAGCGCACGCCCAGCCGCGCCTGCAAGGCCAGATCGTCGAGCTTGTACACGACCCCGTCGATATCATAGCCCAGCGTCGCGCGGCGCTGTTCGATCTCGGCCCAGGCGGCCAGCATCGCGGCGGTGTCGGGGCAAAGCCGGGTCAGCGGGTTCACCGGAAAACCCAGTTGCGACAGCCGCGCCAGCGCTTCGGTCTGGGTGGCCCCCAGCGGCGCGGAAAGCGTGCCCCAGGAATAGGCGAAAAAACGCAGCGGCCGCGCCGCGGTGACCGATGCATCGAGCTGGCGCAGCGACCCGGCCGCGGCGTTGCGCGGGTTGGCAAAGGTCTTGCCCCCGGCCTCGGCCTGGCGGGCATTCAGCGCGGCGAAATCCGCATGGCTCATGTAGACTTCGCCGCGCACCTCCAGAACCTCGGGCGCGCC
This sequence comes from Paracoccaceae bacterium, assembly GCA_007128865.1. Classification (GTDB taxonomy): domain Bacteria; phylum Pseudomonadota; class Alphaproteobacteria; order Rhodobacterales; family Rhodobacteraceae; genus Rhodobaculum. The sequence goes on along the minus strand of SKWP01000015.1, from coordinate 4,462 downwards.
CTCGATTACAGCCGGAATATCCCTTATGGTGCGTGCATTTGCGGTTACATCTTCACCCGTTGTGCCATCGCCGCGGGTGGCCGCCTGCACCAGCCGGCCGGCTTCGTAGCGCAGCGACAGCGACAGACCGTCGATCTTGGGCTCGGCGGTAAAGGCCAGCGGCGCGTCGGCATCGAGGCTGAGGAATCGCCGGATACCGGCAACGAAATCGGCCACATCGGAATCGGAAAACGCGTTGTCGAGCGACAGCATGCGCTGCGCATGGCGCAGCTTGCCAAAGCCCTCGGCCGGCGCGGCACCGACCCGGCCCGAGGGGCCATCTGCGCGGGCCAGATGCGCAAAGCGCGCCTCGATCGCGGCATTGCGGGCCTTGAGCGCATCATAGGCGGCATCGCTGATTTCGGGTGCATCGCGGCGGTGATAGGCCTCGTCGGCGGCGGCGATGGCGGCGGCAAGGCGTTCAAGCTCGGCGCGGGCGCCGGCCTCGTCCAGTTCGTCGACCGGGGTCTGTGCCGTTGCCGCCATGTCGGGCTCCCGTCTGCGCTGCCATGCCTTCTTGCGCAGGTGATAGGGGGCCGGCGGCGCGGCGTCCAGCGTTACGCCAACCGGCACCGCCCGCCGCCGCCTTATACCCGCGACAGGGCCAGCACCGCGTTGAAACCGCCAAAGGCGAAGGCATTGGACAGCGCGACCTCGACCCGCGCCTCGCGCGCCTCGTTCGGAACCACGTCGAGCGCGCATTCCGGGTCGGCTTCCTGATAGCCGATGGTGGGGGCGATGACCCCGTCGCGCAGCGCCATGATGCAGGCCAGAAGCTCCACCGCGCCGGTACCGCCAATCAGATGCCCGTGCATCGACTTGGTGGACGAGATCATCAGTGCATCGGCATGGTGCCCGAAAACCTCGGCCACGGCGGCGCATTCGGTCTTGTCGTTGGCCGCCGTTCCGGTGCCGTGAGCGTTGATGTAGCCCACCGATTCGACCGGCAGCCGGGCATCGGCCAGCGCCCCGCGCATGGCCCGTGCCGCGCCCTGCCGCGACGGCATCACGATATCGGCGGCGTCCGATGTCATGGCAAAGCCGCGGATCTCGGCGAGGATGTCGGCACCGCGGGCGCGGGCATGATCATAGGCCTCGAAGACAAAGACGCCGGCGCCCTCGCCCTGGACCATGCCGTTGCGATTGGCGCTGAACGGCCGGCAGGCATCGCGCGACATCACCCGCAGCCCTTCCCAGGCCTTGATGCCGCCAAAGCACAGCATCGCCTCGGACCCGCCGGCAATCACCACATCGCACATGCCGGCGCGGATCATGTGAAAGGCCTGGCCCATGGCATGGTTTGACGATGCGCAGGCCGTGGCGACGGTGAATCCGGGGCCGCGCAGGCCGAATTCCATGCTCACATGGCTGGCCGCGGCGTTGTTCATCAGCTTTGGCACCACGAAGGGGTGGACGCGGTTCTTGCCGTCCTCGTAGACGGTGCGATAATTCTCGTCCCAGGTGTTGACCCCGCCCGCGGCAGTGCCCAGCACGACCCCGGCGCGATCCCCCGCATCGCCCGAAAAATCCAGCCCTGACCGGGCGATAGCCTCGCGTGCGGCCAGCAGCGTGAACTGGGTGAAGCGGTCGAACAGCGCCAGTTCCTGCCGGTTGAAATGCGCCTCCGCATCCCAGTCGCGCACCTGGGCGCCGATCCGGATGGCCAGCCGGTCTACATCGCGAAAATCCAGCGGGCCGATGCCGCAGCGCCCGTCGCGAAAGGCCGCCAGCGTGCCGGGAACATCCTGGGCAAGCGCGTTGACGGTGCCCGCCCCGGTTATGGCGACACGCCGCATGCCGCGGTCAGCCCCGATCCCGTTGCTCGGCAATCAGTCGTTCCACCGCCGCCACGATCGCCCCCACCGACGAGATGTCGAATTCGCCGGTTTCGGGATTGTTGGCGTTGAAGGGAACCGAGATATCGAAAGCCTCCTCGATGGCAAACACCGCCTCGACCACGCCGAGGCTGTCGATGCCAAGCTCTTCGAGCGTCGACTCGGGTCCGACGTCTGCCGGTTCGAGCACCGCCTGTTCGGCAATGATGGCGATGACCCTGTCGCGCACGTCCTGCGTCATTCGTGCCCCCGGTTGGCTGCCGCTGTTCTAGTCATTGTCGCCTGTCTTGGGAACAGATTTGTGGCGCGCGGCCTTTTCGGCCGCTTCGAGCCGGCGCAGCAGCCGCGGCAGCCTGCGCAGCGCCTTGTAGGTCTCAAGCTGCTGCTCCATCCGTATCGCCGGCGACCCCATCAGCACCCGCCCGGCCGGTGCATTGGTGTAGATGTCGCTGCCGCCCGCGGCGATGACATCATTACCGACATGGATGTTGTCGTTCACCCCGACCTGTCCGCCCAGCACCACGCGATCACCGATCACGGCCGATCCGGCAATGCCGACCTGCCCGCACAGCATGCAGTCGCGGCCGATCCGGACATTGTGTCCGACATGCACGAGGTTGTCGATCCGGGTGCCCGAGCCGATCTCGGTATCGCGGATGGTCCCGCGGTCGATGGTGCTGTTGGCGCCGATTTCCACGTCATCGCCGATCTGCACCGAACCCAGCGAATGAATTCGCGTCCAGCCCTGCGCCCTGGGCGGGATGGACACCTGGCCAAGGGTTTCGCGCATCTGTTCCACCGCGGACTTGTCGGGGGTGACAAAGGAAAACCCGTCTCCCCCGATCACGGCGCCGGGCTGGGCGATGAATCGCGCCCCGATCCGGACCCGCGCGCCCAGGCGCACCCCGGCGTGCAGCAGCGCATCGGGTCCGATTTCTGCACCCGCGCCGATGCTGCAATGCGCCGCGATCCGTGCCCGCGCCCCGATCCGGACCGCTGCGCCGATTACCACCAAAGGGCCGATGGCCGCCCCGTCGCCAATCTCTGCGGACGGGTCGATCACCGCGGTCGGATGAATGCCGGGGGCAATGTCGGGGCCGGGATCCAGCGCGCGGGTCAGATGCGCCATGGCAAAGCGCGGGCGCGGCACGAAAAGCGCACCCCGCAGCCCCAATGCGCGCCAGTCCGCGCCGTCATGCAGCAAGGCCGCAAGCGCGCGCCCTTCGGCCAGGCGCGCGGCGTATTCGGGCTTCATGGCCAGCGCTATCCGGTCGGGGCCGGCATCCTGGGGTTCGGCCGCGCCGGTGATTCGCAGGCCGCCATCCCCTTCCAGCCGCGCGCCGAGCGCTTTGGCCAGCTCGCCAAGGCTGAAGCCGGGCATCGCCGCCGTTTCGGCGGCATCGGGTGCATCGTGCATCGGACCTCCGGAGCGCGCAAGCTGCGGGGCGGCGGGCGCCGCCCCTGCCCCTGTTAGCTGCCGACGCCCGGCATGGCCACCCCGGCACCGATCAGCGCGTCAAGCACAAGCGCATCGCGCCCATAGACATCGGCGCGGAAGTTCAGGCCGCCGCGGGCGTCGGTAAAGGCAGTCCGGTAGACCAGATGAACCGGCACCGGATTGTCCAGATACACCCGCGTCTGTTCGCCGCTGCGCCAGACCCGGTTGAACAGCCCGACAGGATCGTCCGACTGCGGCGCCAGCAGCACATAGGCGAATTCCTCGGGATCCTTGAGCCTGACGCATCCGTTCGAATGGGTGCGGACGGTGGTATTGAACAGCGATACCGTCGGCGTATCATGCAGATAGATCGCATAAGGGTTGGGGAACATGAACTTTACCTTGCCCAGCGGGTTCGACGGCCCCGGCGGCTGGCGCAGGTTGAAGGGCATGGTCCGGGCCGAATAGGCGGTAAAGTCGATCGCCTCGCGCGGGATAACACGGCCGGCACCGTCGATCACCTGCAGATAGGAATGGGCAAAGGGATTGGCCTGCAGCCCCGGCAGATAGTTGCGCCCGACGATGGAGCGCGGAATGGTCCAGTCGGGGTTGATTTCCATATAGGTCATCAGTTCCGAGAATTCCGGCGTCTGGCGGTCCGAGATGCGTTCGCCGATGATCGAGCTGGTCTCGAAGGTGATGCGGTCACGATCCACGATCCGGGACGAGAAATCGGTCAGGTTCACCCAGATGTGCCGCTCGCCGCGCGGGATGTTCAGCCAGCGTTCGCGCTCCATCGCGACAAGGATGCTTCCCAGCCGCTCCTCGGGGGCGGTGTTGACGGCGGCCATGGTGGCGCGCCCTGCAACCCCGTCGGCCTCGAGGCCGTGGCGGGCCTGGAACAGCTGCACCGCACCCTGCAGCGCTGCATCGTAATCCTGCGATGCAGAACGGTCCATGTGGCCCATGGCGATCAGCCGGTTGCGCAGCGCCACCACATCAGGGCCCGAATCGCCCGGCGCCAGTGACGCGGCGCCCACCTGCGGCCCCCAGCCGCCACGGGCAATCTGCGCCTCGATCCGGGCGCGGGCATGCATCAGCCGGGCATATTCGGGCGCCTGCGGCACCAGCCCCCGCAGAACCGCGGCAG
>SKWP01000394.1 GCA_007128865.1 Paracoccaceae bacterium | reverse complement strand
GGCCGGTTTCTCCCGGTGTCGCAAGGTACGGAATCGTTGCTATGGCGACAATGCCGAGGCGGTTCGAAAGGTCGACCGGCCGCCTTACGGTTCGGTCAAACCGTTCCAGCAGGGCCACAAGCGCCAGGGAAAGGGCCAGCCCAAGGGCGGCGCCACCGGCCACGATGAGCCGACGGTTGGGCTTGTGCGGGCGCAGAGGCGGCACGGCCTGTTCGATGACGGTAATGCGCTGCCCGCGAGAAAGCGCTTCGATCAGATCACCGGTCTGGGCGGTGGCCGCCCGGGTCATTGCCTGGGCGTATTGTTCGCGCGCTGTCTGATGGTCGCGTTCCAGCGTGTCGAGCGTGATGGCATTGCGCATGGTTTCCTGCAGCCGGTCGTTGACCTCGGCCAGTTCGGCGCGGGCAAGCCCGGCCTCGGCTTCCATGTCGGCCAGACGGTCGGCGATCGAGGCAAGCTGGCGTTCATGGACGGCCCGCGCGCCGCCCGCACCCGAAAACCCCTCGCCCGCAAGCTGGGCGTTGATCGACCGTTCCACAGCGGCGATCCGGCCGCGCAAGCCGACCACGCGGCTGCTCTGCTCGCCGTCGGCGGCAATGGCGGTGTCGAGTTCGTCCTGCAGCGCCGCCAGCCGGCGCAGGAAGGGGGCATAGCGGTCCTCGACCACCACCTCGACCCGGCCGGTGCGTTCGAAGCTTGCGACATGGCTGTCGCGGTCGGCCTCCAGGGCGGCGCGCTGCCGGGCGATTTCGGCCAGCCGCGATTCCAGCGCCACCTGCCGTTCGCGCAGGAATGGCTGGTTTTCGGGCAGCGCATCGCGATGGGAAAGCTTGAATTCGGTGATCAGGGCGCTGCGGCGTTCCAGTTCGGTGCTCAGCCGTTCCATCTCGATGCGGAAGAAATCGACCGTCTGCGCCGCAATGCCGGTGCGAAGCGAGACGTTTTCCTCGAGCATGAAGGTGACGAAGGCGTTGGTGACCTCGGATGCGGTCGCGGGGTCGGATGCATCGAAATGCAGCCGGACCGTCGTGGCCTGCCCGCCGCCGGCGCTGATGCGCACCCCGGTCCGGTCGCGCATGTCGGCAACGATCTGGCCAGGGTCGCGGGTGCGCCCGTCATACAGGCGATGGCGATGCGCCATGTCCAGCAGGTTGGCGCGGGTCATCATCCGCTGTTCGATGATCTGCAGCTGTTCGGTGGCGGCGGCATTGACGGTCGAGGCCGCCAGTTCGCCGGGGATCTGCGGCGATTCCATCACCAGCAGCGCCTCGGCCCGGTAGACAGGCGGCATCACCATGGCCAAGGCCGTGCCGATCAGTGCGAACACCCCGGTGATTGCCGCAATCAGCGGCAGCCGCCGCAGCACGATATCGCGAAAACGGCTCAGCTCGGCGTTCATTGCGCAGGCCCTTCGCTTGGTGTGGTCGGCGTCGGGCCATGGCGACCGGCGGCGAAAAAGGCGCCGTCGTCCAGCACCTGCCTTACCGTTGCGCGCCGGACCTGGGCGGTACCGTTGGCAAAGGCATAGGTCATCGCAAGGTCGCAAAGCTGGTTGACCAGACGGGGCACACCGCCGCTGGCGCGAAAGACTTCTTCGGCGGCCTGCCGGCTGAACATGCCCGGCTTGCCGCCCGCCACCCGCAGCCGATGCGCGATGTAGCGCAGCACCGTTTCGCCATCCATCGCCGGAACATGGTAGTTGGCCGCCACCCGCTGGGCGAACTGGATCAGGTCGGGCGCGCGCACCCGGTCGCGCAGCTCGGGCTGGCCGACAAGGACAAGCTGCAACAGCTCGTCCTTGTTGGTGTTGATGTTGGTCAGCATGCGCAATTCTTCCAGCGCCGCACGGCTCAGGTTCTGTGCCTCGTCGATGACCAGCACGACGCGCCGGCCGGCGCCGTATTCGTCGATCAGGAAGCTCTGGAACCGATCGAAGCGTTCGGCCTCGTCGGCATCCCTGGGTACATCCACCGACAGCGACGGCAGCACCCAGCGCAGCACATCGGTACTGTCAGGCCGGGCATTGGCGATCAGGCCGACGGTGACATCCTCGTCGAGCGTGGCCAGGAAGTGATGCACGAGCGTTGTCTTGCCGGCGCCGATCTCGCCGGTCAGCAGGGTGATCGGCGCCCTTGTCATCAGCCCGTACTGAAGCATCGCGAAGGCGCCGCGGTGGGCCGGCGACCAGAACAGGAATTCCGGGTCCGGGACCAGCGAAAAGGGGCGCTGGGCCAGGCCGAAGTGTTCCGTATAGATGTCGGGCGTGCGGATCATGTTCATCGGGCTTCAGGGCGTGGCCGGCACGCGCGCTCGCTATTTGCTTCCGGGCGGCGGCCCCGGGGTGGTCGTTGGGGATATAGGTTATCCGCCGTCTGCGCGCCATTGCGCTCACCTCAACGTGGGGATGACCGCCGTTTCAGGCCGTTTTGCGGCAAGACGGCGGTGCCGGCAGGGAGTTCGCGGGGCCGGCCGCGGCTGTGGCCCGGCGGTGTGATTCGGGCATCACGGCCGCTGCGGGCGCCGCATGAGCGGCCGGGAACGGCCGCCATTGCCGAATGGCAAGCCGTCATTCGCAAAATGCAAAACCGATTTCCGAGTTGCAAATTGCACAGGCCGCGGCTGGTGCGGGACTGGAAATGGATTGTTTCGCAGCACCCGTCCGGCGCCTCCCGACATAGGGGCGCGGGTTAATGGGGTGTTAATCATGGCCTCGGGGAAGGCGCTGCCACAGCCGCAACCGAAACGGGCCCGAGGCCCGGCGAAGGACCGGACAGGCAGCACCTTCATGGGGGCAGAAGAACAATGGCGGTGCGAGCCGTCGTCCTTTTGTCAGTGGGTAAGCACATGTCGATTCATTACGGTCTGACCGAGCAGCAGGCTATGTCCGCAGCCCGTGTCGAGGTCCTTTCGCCGCGCCCGTCCGTCCCGTTTCTTCCGGCCGGACTCTACCGCAACCGGGTCAAGCGCGTTTTCGACATCCTTCTGGTTCTGGCGTCGCTGCCGGTTGTCCTGCCCGTGGTGCTGATCCTTGCGGCGATCAATCTGGCCACCGGCGCCGCGCCGTTCTATTCGCAGGACCGGCTGGGCATGGGCGGCCGCCGCTTTCGCATCTGGAAACTGCGGACAATGGTGCCGAACGCCGATGCGCGGCTGGCCGAGCTGATCGCCAGTGACCCCGCCGTGGCTGCCGAATGGAACGAAACCCAGAAACTGCGCAACGATCCGCGGATCACCCGCTTCGGCCGGCTTCTGCGCCGCCTGTCGCTTGATGAGCTGCCGCAGCTGTGGAACGTGCTGAAGGGCGACATGAGCCTGGTCGGGCCGCGCCCGATGCTGCCCGAACAGCGCCCGCTTTATGATGGCGAGGCCTATTTCCGCCTGCGCCCCGGCATTACCGGACCCTGGCAGGTTCATTTCCGCAATGACGACGGCTTTGCCCGCCGGGCCATCTGCGATGCGCAGTACGATGCCGAGGTCACCCTTGCCAACGACCTGCGGCTGATCCTGGCCACGGCCGGGGTGGTGGCGCGGGCAACCGGCCGCTGAACCGGTCGCTTCCGATCGGACGGAATTCACGAAAAACCCTTTTTGAAAGCGCCCGTTTCATCACCTCCCGCGCCCGCCCTGTTTCGGTAGACCCGCGCCGAAGGGCGGGCGCAATTATCTTGCACGGGCGGGCAGCCGTCGCGATGCAAAGGCCATTCGAGGGGCAGCTTGATGACATGTTGGTGCCATCATGCGATCCTACCACCACGCCGGCCCGCACATTTGTTGCGCAAACGCGAGGCCGGGGAAGTCAGTCGGACGGTTTCGGGATGATGGGTGACAGGTTGGCGGGGGTGCCCCGCATTGGCCGCGCGGCGGCTTTGGTTCTCGCTCTGGCGCTGGGGCTGGGCGGCTGCGACAGCGCCGAGGAACGCGCCGAGCGGCATTTCAATGCCGCGCTGGCGCTGATCGAGGCCGGCGATGCCGACCGGGCGCTGGTCGAGTTGCGCAATGTCTTCCAGCTTGACGGCAACCACCGCGAGGCGCGGCGCATCTATGCCGAAACCCAGCTTGCCCGCGGCGAGATTGCCGATGCCTGGGGCAATTACCTGCGCCTGGCCGAACAATACCCCGACGATATCGGCGCCCGGCGGGTGCTGGCCGATCTGGCCGCCCGTGCCGGCGACTGGGAAAACGCCCGCCGCCATGCCCAGGCCGGGGCGGCGCTGGCGCCGGACGATCCGGGCCTTGCCTCGGTGCTGGCTGCGCTGGCCTATCGCGCGGCGGTCGAAAGCCGCGATGATGCCGCCCGTGCGGCCGCCGTGGTCCGCGCCCGGGCGCTGGTTGATGCCGGCGGCCCGGTGTTCGCGGCGCGCAACGTGGTGATCGACGATCTGGTTGCGCGGGCGCAGGACGGCGAAGCGCTGGCCGAGATCGACAGTGCCCTGCAGGAACACCCCGACGAGGCCGAGCTGCATCATCTCAGGCTGCGCCTGCTCATGCGGGTCGGCGCCGGGGCCGAGGTTTCGGCGCAGCTGCGCGCCATGGTCGAACGCTTCCCGCAGGATGCGACCCTGCCCGACCGCCTGCTGGCCTGGTACCGCGACCGCGGACTGGAGGCAGAGGCGGCGGCGTTCCTGCGCGAACGCGCGGCGGCCGATCCGGCCGATCCCTGGCCGCGGCTGGCGCTGGTGCGGCACCTGAATGATACCGCAGGGCCCGATGCCGCGCTGGCCGAACTGCAAAGGCTGGCCGAGACCGCACCGAATTCGGGGCTTGCGCTGCGCTACCGGGTTGTTGCGGCGCTGCGCCGGCACGATGACGGCGCCGCCGATGCCGTCATCGACGAACTCGCCGCACTGATCGCCGGGCTTTCCGCCGCCGAGCGTGACCTGCCCGAAGCCAGGGATGCCGCGGTGACGCTTGCCCGGCTGCTGCAGGGCGCCGGCCGCGACCACGAGGCAGAGCCGCTGATTGCCGGCGTGCTTGCAGCCGATGCCGGCCATGTCGGGGCGTTGCGCATCCAGGCGGCACGGGCAATCGCCGCCGACCGCACCGACGAGGCCATCGTGCTCCTGCGTCGGGCGCTGGCCGAAGACCCCCGCGATGCCGCCACCATGACCCTGATGGCCGAGGCGCATCTGCGCGACGGCAGCCGCGATCTTGCCGGCGAAAGGCTGGCGCTGGCGGTCGAGGTTTCGGGCCGCGGGGTGGCCGAATCGCTGCGCTATGCCGGCTTTCTGATCGATGTCGGGCGTGAGGCCGCGGCCGAAACGGTGCTCATGGATGCCCTGCGCGCCAATCCCGGCCGCGCAGAGCTGATTGCCGGGCTGGCCGAGCTTCGCATCCGGCGTGGCGCCCATGATCTTGCCCGGCGCGACCTTGCCGCCCTGCGCGCCGGCGATGATGGCGCGGCGGGCCCGGTGCTCCGCCGGCTCGAGGCACAGTTGCTGGAGGCCGAGGGCCGCCGCGACGATCTGGTGGCGTTTCTGGATACGCTGGTCGGGCAGGGTGCGGGCGATATCTCGGCGGTGGCGATGATCGCGCAGACCCTGCTGGCCGATGGCAAGCCGCAGGAGGCGGCCGGTTATGTGGAACGCCTCATGCAGGCCAGCCCCGGCGACCCTTCGCTGCGCTTCCTGCGGGCCGGGCTGCACGCGATGGAGGGCGAGCTTGCCGCTGCCGAAGACATCTATGCCGCGCTGATGGCCGAACACCCCGGCGCCGAAGGACCGGTTCGGGCGTTGCATGCGCTTCTGTCCGGCCAGGGCCGTGACGACGAAGCCGCAGCGGTGCTGCGTGCCGGCATCGCGGAACGCCCGGATTCGGCGATGCTGAACTGGATGCTTGCCAGCGATCTGGAAACCGCCGGCGATATCGACGGTGCCATTGCCATTTATGAGACGCTGCATGCGGCGGCGCCCGAAAACGATGTCTTTGCAAACAATCTTGCCAGCCTGCTGTCGCGCCACCGCGCCGATGCGGAAACGCTGCTGCGGGCGCAGCGCATCGCCCGGCGGCTGCGGGCGGCCGACGAACCCGCCTTTCGCAGTACCTGGGGCTGGATCCTGTTTCTGCGCGGGGATGCGGCGGCGTCGCTGCCGCATCTGCGCCATGCCGCCGAAGGGCTGCCCGATCATGCCGAAATCCAGTACCAGTTGGGCCGCGCGCTGGCCGGCACCGGGCAGGTTG
>SKWP01000224.1 GCA_007128865.1 Paracoccaceae bacterium | reverse complement strand
TTTCCGGCGCCGAAATCGAGGCGGTGGTATCGGGTCGGGATGCAGCCGATTGTGACGAGGCCGCCGGCGCCACCCGCATCAAGCGGCTGCGGGATTCGCTGGGCAACCAGATGGTCAGCGAGCTTCTGGTGCGCAACATCGCCCGGCGCGGCTACATGCTGGCGGTGGACAGGAACGCGATCCGGATGGAGTAATTCGGCATTCAGCCGGTCGCCCCGGCGCAGGCGCGTTGTCCGGGATTCCCGCAAGGTGCCTCATTCAACGGCCTCGGCCTTCCGGTCCAGCATCCAGCGGTCCAGCGTGGCGATCTGTTCGGCGGTCATCCGCAGACCCAGCCGGGTACGGCGCCAGACAACATCGTCGGCGCGGCGGGCGAATTCGTGGCGCATCTGCCAGCGCACTTCGGCCTCGGTCAGCCCGGCGCCGAAGTCGGTGCCGAGCCCGGCCATGCTGCCGGCCTCGCCCAGCAGGTGTTCGGCGTCGGTGCCGTAGGCGCGAACAAGCCGTCCGGCCAGGGGCGGGGCAAGCCACGGGTGCCGTGAAACCAGCCCGTCCACCAGCGCCGCGAACCCGTCCACGGGAAAATCTCCGCCCGGAAGCGCGGCGCCTGCCGTCCACGGCCGGCCCGGCACCGCCAGCACGCGCGCAATACGTTCCAGCGCCGTTTCGGCAAGCCGGCGGTAGGTGGTGATCTTGCCGCCGAAGACGTGCAGCGCCGGCGCCCCGGCCGAACTGTCGAGCCTGAGCACATAGTCGCGGGTGGCAGCGGTGGCCGAACGGGCGCCATCGTCGTACAGCGGCCGGACACCGGAATAGCTCCAGACCACATCGGCGGCCGTCACCGGGCGGCGGAAATACTGCGAGGCGAAGGCGCACAGATAATCGCGCTCGGCCTCGGTACAGACCGGCGCGGTGTCGGGGTCGTCATGGTCGGCGTCGGTGGTGCCGATCAGGGTAAAATGGCCCTCATAGGGAATGGCAAAGATGATCCGCCCGTCGGTGCCCTGAAAGAAATAGCACTTGTCATGGTCATAGAGCCGCCGGGTCACGATGTGCGAGCCACGCACCAGCCGCACCCTTGCGGCAGAATTCAGCCCCAGCGCTTGCCCCGGAACAGCTGCCACCCATGGGCCGGCCGCGTTCACGATCATCCGGGCGCGCAGGCTGCGGCTGGTGCCTCGGTCGTCCAACGTGGCTTCCCAAAGGCCGCCGGCCACGCGGGCGGCGGTCAACCGGCAACGGGTAAGGACGGTGGCACCACGGGCCGCAGCATCGCGGGCGTTGAGCACCACAAGCCGCGAATCCTCTACCCAGCAGTCCGAATATTCGTAGGCCTTGCGAAAGCGCTCCTGAAGGGGGGCGCCCTCGGGCGTTCCGGGCAGGTTCAGGGTCGTGGTGCCGGGCAGGATCCTGCGACCGCCCAGGTGGTCATAGACAAACAGCCCCAGCCGGATCAGCCAGGCCGGGCGCCGGCCGCGCATCCATGGCATTGCCAACCCCAGCAGCCGCGCGGTGGGCGTGTCGCTGTCGAAGCGCATCGCGGCATGCCAGGGCAGCACGAAGCGCATCGGCCAGCTGATATGCGGCATCGCACGCAGCAGCACCTCGCGTTCGCGCAGGGCTTCCCGCACAAGTCGGAATTCGAAATACTCCAGATACCGCAGGCCGCCATGAAACAGCTTGGTCGAGGCCGAGGAGGTTGCAGAGGCCAGATCGTTCTGTTCGACAAGCACCACCCTCAGGCCACGCCCGGCGGCGTCGCGGGCGATGCCGCAGCCGTTGATCCCGCCCCCCACCACCAGAAGATCGGCGATGTCGCGGTCAGCAGGGATCACGGGAGTTGACGTTGCGTCATGCATGATGTGTACGGGCTTGCCGGAAAGATGCAGCCGGGATCGGCCGCAGGGCCATGAATTTTCGATTTGTCGAGGTTTATATTCGCAAATGTTGCTTTTGGCCACAATTCATTGCGAAATCCAGCTGTTTTCACTCTGGATCGGCTCGCTTCGTTGCCATTACCGCGGACCGCGAACATAATCGCCACAGGAGAAGCCGAATCATGTCGCAGAATTTTCGCTTGCCCGAGATCCTCGAGATCGCGCGGCTTGAGGGAAAGGTAACCGTCGAGGGCCTGGCGGAACGCTTCGGCGTGACTGTCCAGACGATCCGGCGCGACCTGAGCGAGCTTGACGGCGCCGGCAAGCTGGAACGGGTGCATGGCGGCGCGATCCTGCGATCGGGAACCACCAACATCGGCTATCAGGACCGCCGCGCGCTGAATGCCGAGGCCAAGCTTGCCATCGCGCGGGCCTGCGCCGGGCGCATCCCCGAATCGGCTTCGGTGTTTCTGAACATCGGCACCAGCGTCGAGGCGGTCGCGGGCGAGTTGCTGCGCCACCGCGGGTTGATGGTGATGACCAACAACATCAATGTCGCCAATATCCTTGCCGGCAATCCGGACTGTCAGGTGCTGGTGACGGGGGGCGCGCTGCGGCGCACTGATGGCGGGCTGGTCGGCAACCCGGCGATCCAGACGATCCGCCAGTTCAAGTTCGACCTTGCCGTTATCGGGTGCTCGGCGGTGGACCCGGATGGCGACATCCTGGATTTCGACATTCAGGAAGTGGGCGTCAGCCAGGCCATCATCGATCAGGCGCGAAAGGTCTGGCTGGTTGCAGACCGGTCCAAGTTCCAGCGCAGCGCGCCGGCCCGCATTGCCTCGCTCGCCAGCGTCGATACGCTGTTTACCGACAGCGCGCCATCGCGCGACCTGATGACGCGATGCGCCGAGTGGCAAACCAGGATTGTCGTGGCCGAAGGCGAAACCGGCGCGACCGGCTGAAGCCGCTACCGCGCGGCTTCGGTGCGGTTCTGCTCGATTGCACTGCGCAACCGGCCAAGTGCGCGCTCTTCGAGCTGCCGAACCCGTTCCTTGGAGATGCCGAATTCCGCGCCAAGATCGTTGAGCGTGCGCGGCTCGTCGGCCAGATGGCGCTGCATGACGATGTGCCGTTCCCGGTCTGGCAGCGCATTCAGCGCGGCCGAAAGCGATTTCAGCCTGCGATGCGCCTCCATCCGGCCAAGAACACGGTCCTCTGTGGGGGCGGCATTGTCCTCGAGCAGATCCACCCATTCCCGCGCGTCCGCGTCATCGCCCTGCGGGGCATTGAGCGAAAGGTCCGGCCCGGACAACCGGCCCAGCATCAGTTCCACCTCGGAAGGCGGCACCATCAGGTCGCGGGCGATCCGGGCGGTCATGTCGCCGCGGTCCAGACTGCCGTCGTCGATGGCCCGTTCGGCAGCGGCCTGCGCCTTGCGGAGATGAAAGAACAGCTTCTTCTGCGCGGCGTTGGATGCGGTACGCACCACCGAAAGGTTGCGCATCACGAAATCCTGCATCGACGCCTTGATCCACCAGCGCGCATAGGTCGAAAACCGCGCGCCGTTGTCGGGGTCGAATTTTTCGGCGGCGCGCATCAGGCCCAGATTGCCCTGCTGAATGAGGTCTTCGCGCGGCAGGCCATAGCGCCGGAACCGTCCCGCCATTGCGACGGCCAGCCGGGCATAGGCGCTGATCAGGCGATGCAGCGCGGCCTCGTCGCCGTCATCCCGCCATGCCAGGGCCAGCCGGCGCTCGGTTTCGGCATCCAGCAATTCGTTGTCCATTGTGGCCCGCACGAATCGATCGGTGCGGCTGTCGTGAAAGCCCATGGCGCGGCCCCCTGGCGATAGTTTCGAGTCGATACTAGACCGTCTGCGGCGGGGCTTGTCAAGGTGATAGCGATACGCTACTAAATTCTCATGTCGAGAGAGTCCGAACTCGGGGCCGAGATCATCGTTCATCTGGCCCGCCTGGCGCAAAGCTGCGGCGAAACCCGCCTGACCGCGGCGCAATGGTCCGCGCTGCGGTTCTTTGCGCGCGCCAACCGGCTTTCGCGGACGCCCTCGGCCTTTTCGGCCTTTCACGCAACCACGCGGGGCACCGCCTCGCAGACGGTCAAGTCGCTTGTCGCGCTGGGCTTGCTGGAACGTCACCGGAACGAGGATGACGGCCGGTCGATCCGGTTCGAGCTGACCGCAGAAGGGCGCGCCATGCTTGCGGGTGACCCGCTGCGCGGCCTGGTTCAGGTGCTGGACGATCTCGAACCCGCCGAACGCCAGTCCCTGCTGTCGGCCCTGCGCGCGGTCACCGGGGCGCTTGCGGGGCGCCTTGGCGTGCCGGTCTTCGGAACCTGCGGCGATTGCAGCCATTGCAGCGACGATGGCGCCGCAAGCTTCTGCCGATGCGCCGCGGTGGCTCTGGAAGGGATGGATATGGGCGCCCTGTGCGTCGAATACGACCCGCGCCCCGACACACAGCCGCCAAGGCTGGCGGCGACCAGATGAACGCGCCGGTTGCAGCACCGGTGGCCGGCGTGCATGTCGGCCCGGACGGGCCGGTGGTCGATGCCGAAACCATGGCTGCCGCCTTCGGCCTTTCGCCCGATGCCCTGCGCCATGAATTGCAGGCCGGCACCGTGACCAGTCTGGTAGAGCGGGGGGAGGGTTCCGATGCTGGCCGCTGGCGTTTGACGCTGCGCTGGCGCGGAAAGGTATGGTCGGTGCGTGTCGAACCCGATGGCAGCGCTTATGCAACCGATCCGCCCGGCCAGGTGGACGCTGGCGTGCCGGCGCTGTTCCGGATGGTCGCAGCGGCGCGGACGGGGCCGGCCGGGGGACGCCCGGGCTGACCGGCCGGAAGCGGCAAACCGCCCATATCTTGCGGAACGACCGCAGTTCGCGTCCAGATCATGCGGTGGCGCTTGACTCGTCGCCTGCCGGGGCGCAACACTTCGACAAGCCCCTTTCCGCCAGGAACCCCGCGTGCGCATCACCCGGCTGCGACTGAACGGCTTCAAGAGCTTTGTCGACCCCACCGATCTGGTGATCGCCGAGGGGCTGACAGGTGTGGTCGGCCCGAACGGCTGCGGCAAATCCAACCTGCTGGAAGCGCTGCGCTGGGTGATGGGCGAAAACCGCCCCACCGCCATGCGCGGCGACGGCATGGAGGATGTGATCTTTGCCGGTTCATCCAGCCGCCCGGCCCGCGCCTTTGCCGAAGTGGTGCTTCAGATCGACAATTCCGAACGGCTCGCGCCCGCGGGGTTCAATGACTCCGACCGGCTGGACGTCGCGCGCAGGATCACCCGCGATGCCGGATCGGCCTATCGGCTGAACGGACGCGAGGTGCGCGCCCGCGACGTGCAGATGCTGTTTGCCGATGCCTCGACCGGTGCGCACAGCCCCGCGCTGGTGCGGCAGGGCCAGATTGCCGAGCTCATCAACGCCCGTCCCCGCGCCCGGCGCAGGATACTGGAAGAGGCCGCCGGCATTTCGGGCCTGTACCAGCGCCGGCACGAGGCCGAACTGCGGTTGCGGGCAACCGAAACCAACCTCGCGCGCGTCGACGACACGGTTGAAAACCTCGCCGGCCAGCTTGCCAGCCTTGCGCGACAGGCCCGGCATGCGGCGCGCTACCGCGAGATTGCCGCCGCCCTGCGCCGGGCCGAGGCGCTGCTGCTGTGGCGCCGCTGGCACGATGCCGACGAAGCCCGCACCGCGGCCGCCACCGCACTTGCCGAAGCCGGCCGTGCGGCCGGTCTGGCCGAGGCCGGGGCCAGGGCCGCCGTTCAGGCCCGCGAAGCTGCCGAAGCCGCCCTGCCACCGCTGCGCGAGGAAGAGACGATTGCCGGCGCCGTGCTGCAACGGCTGCTTGTGGAACGCGAAGGTATCGCCGAAGCAGAACGCCGCGCCCGCGCTGCAATCGCCGCGCTGGAGTCGCGCATCGCCCAGCTTGACCGCGACAGCGCCCGCGAAGCAGCGCTGGATCGCGATGCGGCCGAAACCGTGGTGCGTCTGGAACGCGAGGGTGAAGAGCTGGCCGAAGCCGGCTCGGGCCACGACGACAGGCTTGCCGAGGCCGCCGCGGCCGCCCGTGCCGCCGCAACCGCGCTGGGCGGGCTTGAAGAGCAGCTTGCAGAAGCGACCGAAGATGCCGCGCGGCTGGTGGCGCGTCACCAGTCGGCCCGGCGGCTGGCCGATGATGCCCGCAGCCAGAACGCCCGCCACGAGGCCGAGGCCCGGCGCGCCGCCGAAGCCCGCGACGCCGCCGAAGCCGCAGGCCGGAAGGCCGAGGCC
>SKWP01000171.1 GCA_007128865.1 Paracoccaceae bacterium | reverse complement strand
CGTCGGCGCCGTGGCCGCCTATGATCGCGCGCTGGACTTCACCGCGCGGCTGGGCAGCGTGGTGATGGTGGGCATGCCGGCAAGCGGCGCGACCATGCGGCTCGAACCGGTGAACGTGGCCTATTACGGGCAGCGGCTGATCGGGTCGAACATGGGCTCGACCGTGCTGCGGCGCGATATCCCCATGCTGGTGGAGCTTTACCGGCAGGGGCGGCTAAAGCTGGACGAGCTGATCACCGGGCGCTGGCCACTGGAGCGGATCAACGACGCCATCGCCGACACCGTTGCCGGGCGGGCACGGCGCAACGTGATCGTGTTCGGCTCGTGATGTCAGTCCGGGCCGAAGGCGTCGTCCCAGCCGAAACCCACGAAGGGGCGTTCATCCCCGCCGAGGCTGCGGTAGAGCGCAAGCGCGGGGTCATTCGCGGGTTCGGTGCCCAGCCAGATGCCCTTGCAGCCAATGGCGCGCGCATGGGCGATCAGGGCCAGCATGACGGCCGCGCCATGGCCCTTGCGGCGATGCCGCTCATGGGTGCCGACTTCGTTGACGAACATCGACGGCGGCTTGTCGGGATGCAGCAGCACACAGCCCGAGGCAAAGGCCACCGCCCGCCCGCCTTCGAACCCCACCGCGATGTGATGCAGCGGACTGTCGAGAAAGGCGCGCGCCTGTTCGGGGTCGAGCGGATTGTCGAAAAGCCCGTCGCCAACCCGCAACAGCAGGTCGAGGTCGGACGCTTGCAGCAGACGAATCTTCACGGGCACCTCACTCCGGACGAAGCGGGCGGGAGAGTGGCATGAAACTCGCCGATCTGGAAATCTTCGTCATCGGCAACCCGCCGCCGGGCTGGGGCGGGCGCTACTGGATCGTGGTGAAGCTGACCACCGCCTGCGGCATTGCCGGCTATGGCGAGGTTTATGCCGCTGCGGTGGGGCCCGGGGCGATGCGCGCGGTGATCGGCGATGTCTTCGCCCGCCACATGCAGGGCGAAAACCCGGAAAACCTGGAGCTGATGTTTCGCCGCGCCTATTCCGCGGGCTTCACCCAGCGGCCGGACCCTACGGTGATGGGGGCGTTCTCGGGACTGGAAATCGCCTGCTGGGACATCCTCGGCAAGGCCCGCGACCGGCCGGTCTGGGCGCTGATGGGCGGGCGGATCAATGACCGGCTGCGCGCCTACACCTATCTCTATCCCCTGCCCCACCACGATGCGCGCGGCTTCTGGACCAGCCCCGAAATGAACGCCGAGGCCGCGCTTGCTGCCGTGGAACAGGGCTTTACCGCCATCAAGCTCGACCCGGCCGGCCCCTACACCATCCGTGGCGGGCATCAGCCGGGGCTGCGCGACATTGCCCTGTCGGTGCAGATGCTCAAGGCGATCCGCGGTTCCGTGGGCGACCGCGCCGACATCCTGTTCGGCACCCACGGGCAGTTCACCCCCGCCGGCGCGATCCGGCTGGGCGCGGCGATCGAGCCCTTCGCGCCGCTGTGGTTCGAAGAGCCGGTGCCGCCCGACGACATCCCCGGCATGGCCGAGGTCGCGCGGGCGGTGCGCATCCCCGTGGCCACGGGCGAACGGTTGTGTACGCGGGCGGAATTCGGCGCGGTGCTTCGCGCCGGCGCCGCGGCAATCGTTCAACCGGCGCTGGGCCGGGCAGGCGGGCTGTGGGAAACCCGCAAGATCGCCGCCATGGCCGAGGCCTTCGGCGCCCAGGTGGCGCCGCATCTCTATGCCGGGCCGGTGGAATGGGCGGCCAACATCCAGCTTGCCGCGACCCTGCCGAACCTGCTGATGATCGAATGCATCGGCACCGGCGACGGGTTTCACGGGCTGCTGACCGGCAACGCGCTGCGCGTTGAGGACGGTTTCGTGACCCCGCCCGATGCGCCGGGGCTTGGCATCGCCCTTGACGAGGCCGTGGCCCGCGCCCACCCCCATGACGGCACCGCGCTGCACCTCGAAATGCAGCAGACCCCCTGCGACTACGCGGGCGCGAATGCCTTTGCCGGAGGCGCCCCGCGTGACTGAAGCGCCCGCCCTGGTGTCGCAAGAAAATTCCCGTTCAGGGGGCGATTTGCGGTTGAAGTTGCGGGCATGTCGCGTTTGGATAAGCGCGTGTCGCAAACCGGCAAACGTATCCCGCCGCTATCCGGCGCAATGCCGGTGGAACCCGAAGGCTCCGGCACCCGCTGACCGGAGAACAGGACGGACCCATACCCAACAGGGAGTGCACCATGAAATCGATCATCCACCGCGCCGCACGCATGTATGCGCGCGAATGCCAGGACGGCAAGCTGAGCCGCCGCGAATTCCTGACCCGGGCTACCGCGCTGGGTGTCGCCGCGCCGGCGGCCTATGGCCTGATCGGCCTGGCGGCACCGGCCGCGCGGGCCGACACGCCGCAGGCCGGCGGCTCGCTGCGCATGCAGATGGACATCAAGGCCCAGCGCGATCCGCGCACCTGGGACTGGTCGGAGCTGTCCAATGTCTGCCGGGGCTGGCTGGAGTACCTCGTGCAGTACAATCGCGACGGCTCGATCACCCCGGTGCTGCTGGAAAGCTGGGAGGCCAATGACGATGCCACCGTCTATACGCTTCACGTCCGTCGTGGCGTGAAATGGAACAACGGGGATGACTTCACCGCCCAGCACGTCGCCCACAACATCGAACGCTGGGCCGACGCCTCGGTCGAGGGCAATTCGATGGCCGGTCGCATGGGTGCGATCTCGGAAGACGGCAAGCTGCGTGACGGCGCCATCGAGATCGTCGACGACCACACGCTGCGGCTGCATCTGTCCACACCCGATATCGCCATCGTGGTGAACATGTCCGACTATCCGGCCGCGGTGGTCCACCCCTCCTTTACCGGCGACGACCCGATTGCGAACCCGATCGGAACCGGCCCCTACCGCCCGGTCAGCTACAACACCGGCATCGGCGCGGTGATCGAGCGCAACCCCGACCATACCTGGTGGAACGAGGGTAACGGCGCATGGCTCGATCGTATCGAATTCGTGGACCTCGGCACGGATCCGGCAGCATGGGTCGCCGCAGCCGAGGGCGGAGAGATCGAGATCGTCTACCAGACCACAGGGGATTTCGTGGACATCTTCGATGCCATCGGCATGGTCCGCACGGAGGCAGTCACCGCCGCGACGATTGCCGTGCGGTTCAACCAGACCCAGGCGCCTTACGATAATGTCAATGTCCGTCGCGCCCTGCAACTGGCGGTGGACAACGAGGAAGTCCTGGAACTGGGCTACAACGATCTCGGCACGGTGGCCGAAAACCACCATGTCTGCCCGATTCACCCCGAATACGCCGAACTGCCGCCGCCCGACTGGGATCCGGCAACCGCCCGGGCGATGATCGAGGCGGAAGGGCTGGGTGACCACGAATTCGAACTGATCTCGATCGATGACGAATGGCAGGCTGCAACCTGCGACAATGTCGCCGCCCAGATCCGGTCGGCCGGCATCAACATCCGTCGCACCATCCTGCCCGGCGCCACCTTCTGGAATGACTGGACGGGTTATCCCTTCTCGTCCACGGAATGGAACATGCGCCCGCTCGGGGTCCAGGTGCTCAATCTTGCCTACCGCACCGGCGTGGCCTGGAACGAGACCGCCTTCTCGAATGCCGAATTCGACCGGCTTCTTGATGAAGCCAACGGCATACCGGACGCCGACCAGCGCCGGGAGGTGATGCGGCGCCTGCAGGAAATCATGCAGGAAGAGGGGGTTTTGATCCAGCCCTACTGGCGTTCGCTGTTCCGCCACGCGCGGCCCAACATTCACAACGCCGAAATGCACCCGACCTTCGAAGTGCTTTACCAGTACTACTGGAAGTCCTGAAACCCGCACCGGGCGCGGGGATGGTTCCCCGCGCCCTGATCCGATCAGCCCCGCCCGGCCCGCCTCGCGCGCCCAGCCACGGGAGTTGCCATGCTGCTGTTTCTGGCCCGCCGCATCGCTGTCATGCTCGGCACCGCGCTGTGTCTGACCTTCGTGGTCTTCTACCTGACCAACCTTCCGGCCAAACTCGACACGCTCGCCCTCACCCAGGCCGGCTCGCGCATGACCGAGGCCGAAGTCGCAAGCTGGCTGGACCGCAACGGCTACAACCGGCCGATGCTGACCCGTTACGGCGAATGGCTGGGCGTGGCCGAGGGCTGGACCCGCGAGGAGCCGGACGGCACGATACGCGGCCGTTGCGTGCGGCTGGTCGATGACCCGGCCGCCGCCCCGGCCCGCTGCGGCCTGCTGCAGGGCTACTGGGGGCATTCGACCCGCTTTCGTGCCGAGGTATCCCAGGTCATCGGCGACCGGCTGGGCGCAACGGGAATGCTGATGCTGTGGGTGCTGATCGTCATGGTTCCGATGGCGCTGGCGGTGGGCATCCTGGCCGGCATGCGCGAGGGCTCGCGCACCGACCGGTCGCTGTCGACCTTCGCCATCGCCTCGACCGCCACCCCCGAATATGTCTCGGGGGTGTTCTTCATCGCGCTGCTGGCGTCGTCCACGGTGGGGTTGTCGCCGCTGCTGGTGCACTGGGGCTGGATAGAGGGGCCGGTGCTGTTTCAGGGCAATGCCCGCTCGGCGCTGGAAAAGATCACCTTCTGGAACTTCACCCTGCCGGTGATGACCATCGCGCTATACGGGATGGGCTATGTCGCCCGCATCACGCGCGCCTCGATGACCGAGGTGATGACCCAGCAATACATCCGCACCGCGCGGCTGAAGGGGGTCAGCTTTGCCAACATCGTCCTGCGCCACGCGCTGCGCAACGCGCTGATCGCGCCGTTCACGGTGATCATGCTGCAGATCCCGTGGCTGCTGAACGGGGTTGTGGTGGTCGAGGTGCTGTTTTCCTATCCGGGCTTCGGCTGGACGCTCTATGAGGCGGCGATCAACAACGACATCGAACTGCTGCTGGCGGCCTCGGTCGTGGCGGTGGTGGTGGTGCTGCTTACCCAGCTGATATCGGATGTCGGCTATGTGTTTCTCAACCCGCGCATCCGCGTCAGCTGAGGGGAACGGGTGATGGAAGAACTCGGCTGGCTTCAGATCATCGGTCGCATGGCGGTGCAGTTCCTGCCCGTCTGGGTGGCCATGGTCATCGTGTTCGCGGCCTCGATCCGGTTCAAGCGGCGGCTGGGGCTGTACGGCAAGCTGTTCGATTCCAATGTCGGCATGATCGGCTTCGGGATCGTGCTGTTCTGGGTGTTCACGGCGATCTTTGCCGACCTGATCATCACCGCCGACCCGCTGGTGCAGGCACGGGGCATGCGCAACGCGGTTCCGGGCACGCCGCTGGCCCGCGCGGTCGAAGGCGCCTACCCCTATTACCTGCTCGGCGGTGACAGCCTGGCGCGCGACGTGTTCTCGCGCGCGGTGATGGGCGCGCGCGAGGTTCTGACGATCGCCCCCTTCGCGGCGATGATCTCGTTCATGATCGGCATCAGCCTGGGCCTGCCGGCGGGGTATTTCGGCGGCCGGCTCGACACCGCGCTGACCTTTCTGGCCAATCTGGTGCTGGCCTTCCCGGTCATCCTGCTGTTCTTCCTGCTGGTGGCGCCGGAAATCCAGAACACCGCGATCCCGCGGGTGATGGCGGGCATCCTGTTTCTGGTGCCGGTGCTGTTTGTCACGGTGCTGATCAACAGCCGGTTCTTCACCCAGCCGGCCAAGCGCAACCTCTATGTGGCGCTGGTGCTGGCGGTGGGGCTGTGGGCCTATTCGGGGCTTGCCTTCAACGCCGATCCGCTGGGCGTCTGGGGGATGTCGCCGAACCTGCTGAACGTGTTCGTGGCGGTGGTGTTCGTGAATGCGCCGACGGTGTTCCGGATCGTGCGCGGCATCACCATGGACATCCGCACCCGCGATTATGTCGCCGCCGGCCAGACCCGCGGCGAAGGGCCGTGGTACATCATGCTGTGGGAAATCCTGCCCAACGCCCGCGGCCCGCTGATCGTCGATTTCTGCCTGCGCATCGGCTATACCACCATCCTGCTGGGCACGCTGGGTTTCTTCGGGCTCGGGGTCAGCCCCGAAAGCCCCGACTGGGGGTCCACCATCAACGACGGCCGGCGGCTGCTGACCAGCTTTCCCCACACCGCGCTGGTGCCGGCATTCTCGCTCATGAGCCTGGTTCTGGGGCTGAACCTGCTGGCCGACGGG
>SKWP01000168.1 GCA_007128865.1 Paracoccaceae bacterium | reverse complement strand
GGCGCTCCCCCCGAGGATGTTTTTCCAAGGATGAAAGACCGCCCGAAAGCGGGGGCATTGCCGTACCGCTGCCGCTGCGCCTATAGATCGGGGGTTCGATCATTCTGTTCCGGAGCTTGCGCATGACTTCCCTGACCTGTTTCAAGGCCTATGACATCCGCGGCCGGCTGGGGGAGGACATCGACGAGGATATCGCCCGGCGCATCGGGCGGGCCTTTGCGGAGGTCCTGCAGGCGCGGCGGGTGGTTATCGGGCGCGATTGCCGCGCGTCCTCCGGGGCGCTGGCGGCGGCGACGGTGGAGGGGCTGCTGGCTGCCGGGGTGGAGGTGCTCGATCTCGGGTTGTCGGGCACCGAGGAGATGTATTTCGCCACCTCTCATTTCGAGGCCTGCGGCGGCATCTGCGTGACCGCCTCGCACAATCCGATGGATTACAACGGCATGAAGATGGTGCGCGCGGGCTCGGCGCCGCTGGGGGCCGACACCGGGCTTGATGCGGTGCGGGCGCTGGCCGAGTCGCAGGCCTTCGGGCGGGTGCGCGCCGGCGGCAGCCTGAAGCCGGCCGAGGGCGCGCGTGCGGCCTATGTCGACCGTGTGCTGTCCTTTGTCGATGTGGGTGCGCTGCGGCCGCTGACCATCCTGGTCAATGCCGGCAACGGGGCGGCGGGGCCGACCTTTGACGCCATCGCCGCGGGGCTGGAGGCGAAGGCGGCGCCGTTGCGCTTTGTGCGGATGCATCACGAGCCCGACGGCAGCTTTCCCAACGGCATCCCCAATCCGCTGCTGGCCGAGAACCAGCCGCCCACGGCGGCGGCGGTGGTGGCGGCCGGCGCCGATTTCGGGGTCGCCTGGGACGGGGATTTCGACCGTTGCTTCCTGTTCGACCATGCCGGCCGGTTCATCGCCGGGGAATATGTGGTGGGGCTGCTGGCGGAGGTGTTCCTTGCCAAGGAGCCGGGGGCAAGCATCGTCCATGATCCGCGGGTGGTGTGGAACACGCTCGACATCGTGGAGCGCGCCGGCGGGCGGGCGGTGCAGTCGCGCACCGGGCATGCGTTTCTGAAGCAGGCGCTGCGGGATGCCGGCGCGGTCTATGGCGGCGAGATTTCGGCGCATCACTATTTTCGCGACTTCGTGGCCTGCGATTCGGGCATGATCCCCTGGCTGCTGGTGGCCGAGCTGCTGGGGCGCAGCGGGCGGTCGCTGGCCGAGCTTGTGGACGGGCGCATTGCCGCCTTTCCGTCCTCGGGCGAGATCAATTTCCGCGTCGCCGACGTGCCGGCGGCCATTGCGCGGGTGCGGGCGGCGATGGAGCCCGAGGCGCTGTCGGTGGACGAGACCGACGGGATTTCGCTGGCCTATGCCGACTGGCGGTTCAACCTGCGCGGGTCGAATACCGAGCCGCTGCTGCGGCTGAATGTCGAGGCGCGGGGCGAGAGGGCGCTGGTGGATGCTGCGGTGGCGCGGCTGCG
Source organism: Paracoccaceae bacterium (assembly GCA_007128865.1). Taxonomy (GTDB): domain Bacteria; phylum Pseudomonadota; class Alphaproteobacteria; order Rhodobacterales; family Rhodobacteraceae; genus Rhodobaculum. The sequence continues at coordinate 4,744 of SKWP01000168.1, read as the reverse complement.
CGGGCTGATCGGCTGAGCCGCCGGGGTCGCCGGTGCCGCCGTGCGGCGGGGGGTCAGAACAGGCCTGTCTCCTTGCCGATCATCGCCGCCTGGGTGCGGTTGCTGGCGCCGAGCTTGCGGCACAGCGTCTTGACGTGGAGCTTTACCGTGGGTTCCATCACGTCGAGGTCGCGGGCGATTTCCTTGTTGGTCCGGCCCCGGCAGAGCCCTTCGAGCACCTGCAGTTCGCGCCGGGTCAGGCGGCCGGCCATCGGGTGCGCGCCGGCGTCGCTGCCGGCCGCGGCCACCAGGTCGACCGGCGTGTAGATTTCGCCCGAGCCCATGAAGCGCACCGCACTGGCCAGGGTCCGGGCCGGCATGGTCTTGGGCAGGAAACCGGCGGCGCCCATGGAATAGGCGGCTTCGGCCACCTCGCGGGGGGCGATGCCCGACATCAGCGCCACCGCCCGGGTCCCGGACCAGCCCAGCGCCTCGCGCAGGCCTTCGAGGCCGTTCATGCCCGGCATGGCGAAATCCAGCACCACCACGTCGAACGGGCCGCTGTCGGCGGCGAGGCTGCGGGCGCCGTCGAAATCGGCGGCAGGGACCGATTCGATCCCCTCTTCCTGGCTCAGGTACAGCGCCAGCGTGTCGCGGAGCAGATCGTGGTCGTCGGCAATCAATACACGCATCAGGTTTCAGCCTCCCGGGGCCAGAATGAAAGGGCGGTCGCGGCGGCGCCAAGCAGCCTGTCGCGGGTAACGGGTTTGCCGATCATGCCTGCAAAACCGTCCTCGCGCCAGCGCTCGTGCCGTTCGGGCAGGGCGGTGACCAGCAGCACCGGCATCGCGGGCACGACCAGCCGTGCCGCCCGTGCAAGTTCGGCGCCGTTCATCCCGGCCATGTCGTAATCGGTGATCAGCAGATCCCAGCGCCGCGGTTCCTCGCGCAGGACTTCGAGCGCGTCTGCCGGTTCGGGCGTGGCGGCCACCCGGGCGCCGGCCGCCTCCAGAAAGCCGGTCAGAACCTCGAGCAGATCCTCGGAGTCATCCACGAGCAGGATGGCGCGGCCGCGCAGCCTGTCGGTTGTCACCGGCGCTGCCGGAACCGCGGGCGGTGCTTGGGCCCCGTCGATTGGCAGCACCACCCGGAACCGGCAGCCCCGGCCCGGTGACGTGTCGAGCCCGATCGCCCCGCCATAGGCATTGACGATGCTGCCGACGATGGCCAGGCCAAGCCCGTTTCCGTTGTCGCCCTTGGTCGAGAAATAGGGCCGGAACGCCTGGCCGGCGATCGATGGCGGCATTCCTGGGCCGGTGTCGTTGACGCACAGGCAGACATGGGGGCGGGCCGGGTCGGGCCGGCCGCTGGCCCAGGGGCCGCTGAGATCGTCGTCGCTGGCCGGACGCAGCGACAGGGAAATCTCGCCGCCCTCGGGGCCAAGCGCATCGCGGGCATTCAGGGCAAGGTTCAGCACCACCTGCACCATGTCGGTGGGATCGGCGGTGAAATCGAGCCGGCGGCCGGGCGTATCGAGCCGCAGGCGCACCGTGGCCGGCAGACCGGTGGCGGCCAGATCGGCGGCTTCGCGCAGCGGGGTCCGAAGGTCGATCCGGCGGCGCCGGGCGGGGCGCCCGCCCAGTTTGAGCAGGCGATGCACCAGCCCGGCGGCCCGGTCGGTTGCGGCCTGGATGCGGCGGGTATGGTCGCGGGCAGGGTGGCCTTCGGGTGCCGCGGCTGCCGCCAGCGCCGCCGAGCCGCCGATGGTTGCCAGCAGGTTGTTGAAGTCATGGGCCAGCCCGGCGGCAAGCTGGCCCAGTGCCTCGCGCCGCTGGGCAAGCTGCAGTGCCTCGCGCAGGCGGCTGCGTTCGGCATCGGCGCGCCGGCGTTCGGAAATGTCGCGGGTGATGCACATCACCCCGCCGTCGGGCATGCGGTTGAGCGACACCTCCTGCTCCACCACCTTGCCGTCGACGGTGCGGCCGGGCACCTCGCCCAGCCAGCTGCCGTTTTCCCGAAGCGCGGCCATGGCCTCGGTCTCGATCCGCGCGCGTTCCTCCGGCCCGTACAGGATGTGCCAGTCTCGGCCAAGCACCTCGGCCTCGTCATCAAAGCCGAACATCGCCAGATGGGCGGGATTCATGTAGATGATCCGGCCCGCGGCATCGGCCACGGCCATGCCGTCGCGCGAGGCATCCATGGCCATGGCCCGCTGCGACAGCGCGCGCGCCTCGGCGGCCTTCAGGGCGGTGATGTCCACCCGCAGGCCGACCCGGCCGCCGTCTGGCATGGCGCGTTCGAACACCCGCAGCCAGCGGCCGTCCGAAAGCTGCTGTTCGTGTTCGTGCTCGGGCAGCCGGTGGGCGGCCATGCGCTCGGCCAGCCACTGCTCTTCCCGCCCGGCGGCATCGGTGAATTCGCCGGCCTGCAAGCCGTGGCGCAGGATATCCTCGAAACGGGCGCCCGGCGTCATCGCCGGGGCCGAAAGCGGATGGATTTCGCGAAACCGGCGGTTGCACAGCACCAGACGGTCATCGGCATCGAAGCACACGAAACCGTCGTCCAGCGTCTCGACCGCCGCGGCCAGGGTCCGGCGTGCCGCCTCGGCCTCGGCGGCCGCCTGCGAAAGCGCCGCATGGGCGCTGCGGCTGGCGCTGCGGGCGTCGCGTTCGTTCAGCACCTTGTCGATGGCATTGGCCACCGATTGCAGGGTCAGGACATCGGCGGGTTCGAAGCTGCGTCTGGCGCGGACCACATCATAGCCCACAAAACTGCTCAGCCGGCCTTCGGCCAGGGTCGGAACCAGCAGGATCGAACGGATCCCCTGCATCAGCAGCAGCGGCTTTTCCACCGCGTCGTCGGGCAGGGCGGCCACGTCGGGAACCGCCATCGGCCGGCCGGCGCGCAGCCGCGGCAGCCACTGGCCGATGAATTCCACCGGTACGTCCTGCAAGGCGTGTTTCATCGGCGCGATGCCGCCGGCAACCCATTCATGGGTGTTGCTGACCCAGCGGTCATCGCGCACCCGCAACACATAGGTCCGGTCGCTGCCGTAGAAGGCACCCAGCCGCGCAAGCGCGGTTTCGATGGCCGCGTCGGTGTCTGCGTCGTTGGCGCGCAGCAGGTCGTTGAGGATGGCAAGCACCAGAGACTGCGATTCCGTCGCCCGGTCGAGCGCGCGGCTGACCGCGTGGAACGGCGCATCGAACAGCGGTGCCGGCCCGTTCATCCGGGCGCTGCCGCCAGCCGGCGTGCCGCCCAGCCGTTCTGCCAGCCGCTGGGTGCGGGCGGCCTGGCGGCGGCTTTCCAGAACATGGGCCGCGGACCGGGTCAGCTGGCCCAGAAACCGCGCGGCGTTGATGCACAGCCCATCGGGGTCGGCGTGCACGCAGGCCAGCGCCATGTCCGGTTCGCCGCGCAGCCGCAGCGGGGCCAGCGCCAGCACCGCGGCATCGTCCATCCCCGGTGCCGGCCGCCACCAGCCCATCCGGCGCGGCCCGACGATCCGGCGCGACCGGGCCAGCACCGCGGGATCGGTGAGCAGGGTTGCACCGACTGGCACGCCCGCGGGGGCGGCGGCAATGCGCACCGCCTGATCGTCGCAGCAAAGCAGCATCGGCACGGCGCCGGGAAAATGCCGGGCGATCCGGTCCAGCATCACCGATACCGCCGCTTCGGGCGATGTTTCGGCGGCCATCGCATCGAGCGTCCCTGCGACGGCAGCGGCGGCCTGCTCGGCCATGGCGGCCTGCCGCTGCGCTTCCGCCAGCCGGGACAGCAGCGCCTGATGCGCCTCGGCGCCGGGCGGTGCGGCGGGCATTCGCCCGGTGCCAGTCATGGCCGGTTTCCGCCGCCGTTCATCGCTGTCAGTCCATTTCCTTCCAGGGCCAGGGCTTTGCGTCGCTGGCAACCGACAGGTAGCGCGCCGCCTTGGCGACCCATGCACCGACCATGCAGCCGAAATCGGCCAGCCGTTCGTTGGGTTCGCCCCTGCTGACCAGCAGGATCACGAACTGCACCAGTGCCAGTGCGAACAGCATCGTCTGCGCCACGCTGATCATGATGCCGACAAGGATCATGTAGATCAGCCGCAGCCACAGCTCCTCGGACGGGCGCCAGGGGGTATCCGGCCCTGCATCCTCGTCGTGGTCGTGTCTTGCGCGGCGGTTCATGTCGGCATCGCCCTGAAATCGGTTCAATGAAAGGACGCGCCGGTTCCCTGTTCCCGAATGTCGCGGCCGGCGCCAGAGCCAGCATAGCGGCTGGCTGCGGTTACGCCAATGGCCATGACGCAGCGGCAACCGTTTGCTCTCGGACCGGCCGGAACCGCCGTTACACAGCCTTCACAAAACTGTCGTCGAACTGACGTATGCAGCCGTTAACCCAAGCCGTGATCGCCCCGCCGCGATCTCTGTAACGGATAGGAGAAGACATGAAACGCACTGCTGCCATGCTGGCCGCCACCACGGCGCTGATCACCGCGCCGGCGCTGGCGCAGACGGTCGATCCCGCCCTGCCGAATTATCAGGCCGCCTCGGGCGTCTCGGGCAACCTCGTCTCGATCGGCTCGGATACGCTCAACAACCTGATGACGCTGTGGTCGGAAGGCTTCCGCAGCTTCTACCCGAACGTCGCCGTGCAGATCCAGGGCGCCGGTTCGGGCACCGCGCCCCCCGCGCTGGTCGAAGGCACCGCCCAGTTCGGCCCGATGTCGCGCCCGATGCGCGGCACCGAGATCGAGGCCTTCGAGGCCCGCTACGGCTTT
>SKWP01000237.1 GCA_007128865.1 Paracoccaceae bacterium | reverse complement strand
GTCCGGGGGATCCATACCGCAATCGGACAGCTGCTGTGAGGCGGCCAGTACTAGCAGGCTGCTGAAGAAGTCTCCCGCCTACCTGTCTCGACAATCGAGCCCGGGAAACGGTTCTGCACCACGGCTGCAACGGGTTCCGCCCGGGCGACCAGCCCGGGCCGCGCCCGACCCTTCGGGCGGGAGGGCGCATTGCAACGTCGCAAATAGCACAACCGCTGGAGGGGCTTGGCAGGCATAAAGCGCTCCTGTTCCGGCGTTCCGACGCGCCCTCCCAGGGTCGGGCGCGTCCCTTATCGCCTCGATTCCGACGGCGGAACAGGAATAGTTTCCTCGCCGGGAACTGCCCGGTTTCCTTTTTTGAGCAGGCTGTAAGGGCGCCGGCCCGATGGGAACAGCCCGCGTGCCGGTTCATGGCCCCGTTGCCGCGCAAAAGCGCCGCGCGGGCGTCGCATGGGCCTGCACGGCCGCAATGCCGGCACCAGCCGCTCCGCCGGGGCAGAATTCGCATCCCGAGAATTCGACCGGCGCCACGCGCCGTATTGCCAGTGCCAAACACCATGATAGTGAAGGGCGCGGAGGAGATGACCATGGACCATGACCGCATTCCCGAGATCGCGCTGAAATGGCATCGAGACGGCCGCGGCGCGGCGCTTGCCACTGTCATGCAGACATGGGGATCAGCACCGCGTCAGGCCGGAAGCCAGCTGGCGATTTCCGGCAGTGGCGAAATGATGGGTTCGGTTTCGGGCGGCTGCGTTGAAGGCGCCGTGGTGACCGAAGCGCTGTCCGCACTGGCCGACGGGCGGCCGCGGGTGCTGCGTTACGGCGTCAGCGACGATACCGCCTTCGAGGTCGGGCTGGCCTGCGGCGGCACCATCCGGATTCTGGTCGAACCGGTCGGCGCCGCGATGCCCGAGGCAAAGCTTGCCCAGATCGTCGCGGCGCGCGCCGCCCGCCGTCCGGTCGCCTATGGCGTTCATCTGGAAACATGGTCGCGACGGCTGATCGAACCCGGCGACAGCGACATCGCGCCGCGCTTCCGGTCTGACCGGTCGGGGATGGAGGACAGCGGCGAATTCATCGTGCTGTTCAACCCGCCGCTGCGCATGGCGGTGGTCGGGGCGGTGCATATTGCCCAGGCGCTGCTGCCGATGGCGCGGCTTGCCGGCTTTGACCCGGTGCTGATCGATCCGCGTTCGGCCTTTGCCGCGCAGGTGCGCTTTCCCGGCGAAACGATCATGGAAGACTGGCCCGACGAGGCGCTGGCCGTGCTCGGCCTCGATGCCCGCTGGGCGGTGGTCACCCTGACCCATGACGAAAAGATCGACGATCCGGCAATCCGCGCCGCGCTGGCTTCGGACGCCTTCTATCTTGGCTGTCTCGGCTCGCCACGCACCCATGCCCGCCGGTTGGAGCGGCTGCGCGCCCATGGCGTGCCCGAGGACGCGCTGGCGCGCATTCATGCGCCGGTCGGCCTTGATATCGGCGCGCGCACCCCGGCCGAGATCGCCGTGGCGGTGCTGGCCCAGGTGGTGGCGCGGCTGAGGCAGGGCTGATGCAGTTCGGCCCGGTGGCCCTGGACCGTGCCGAAGGCGCGGTGCTTGCCCATTCCATGCCGGTGCGCCAGGGCCGGCTGCGCAAGGGCAAGCTGCTGGGGCCCGAGGATGTCGCGGCGCTGCGCGCGGCCGGTTTCGAACAGGTCACCGTGGCGCGGCTCGAAGCCGGGGACGTGCCCGAGGATGCCGCGGCCGTGAAACTGGCGCAGGCCCTCGCGGGGCCCGGGCTTTCGGTGCGTCAGGTCGGGACCGGGCGGGCAAACCTGCTGGCCGCGGCTGCGGGGCTGGCGCAGATCGATGCCGAAAAGGTGCTGGCGGTCAACGCCACCGACCCGGCGATCACCGTCGCGACGGTGGCGCCCTGGCAACGGATGGCGGCGCGCGGGATGGTGGCGACGGTCAAGATCATTGCCTATGCGGTGCCCGAGGCCGCACTCGCGCGTGCCTGCAGCGCCGGTGCCAGAGCGCTGGCCCTTGCCGAACCGACGCTATCGACGGCGACGCTGATCCAGACCCGGATCGGTCTTGGCGAAAACCTTGCCAAGGGCGAAAGGGTGACAGCCGAACGGCTGGAGCGGCTTGGCGTTGCGCTGGCCGAATCGCTGGTGGTGCCGCATGCCGAGGCACCAATCGCAGAGGCCCTTTCGGCCTCCACCGGCGATCTGGTGCTGATCCTGACCGGATCGGCAACATCGGATGCCCGCGACGTGGCCCCGCAGGCGCTGCTGCGTGCCGGCGGGCGGCTGGAGCATTTCGGCATGCCGGTGGACCCGGGCAATCTTTCGTTTCTGGGTGTCCTGGGCGACCGGCCGGTGCTGGGGCTGCCCGGTTCGTCGCGCTCGCCCGCCCAGAGCGGCCCGGACTGGGTGCTCGAGCGTTTGATCTGCGGCGTCCCGGTCACGGCGCGCGACATCATGGCGATGGGCGTCGGCGGCCTGCTGAAGGAACCGCGCAGCCGGCCGCGCCCGCGCAGCCGCCGCAGCCCGACACCCGGCTGACGCGCAGCGCGCGGCCGGTGGGCAAGGCTGAACCGGCATGCTAGACCACTGGAAACCGGAGGGGAACAGGATGGCGCGCATCACCATTTCCGTGAACGGTCAGAACCGTTCGGCCGAAACCGAGGGGCGCACGCTTCTGGTGCAGTTCCTGCGCGACGGGCTGGGGATGACCGGCACCCATATCGGCTGCGACACCGCACAATGCGGCGCCTGCATGGTTCTGATTGACGGCCGGGCGGCAAAGAGCTGCAACATCCTCGCGCAGGAGGCCGCCGGAAGGTGTGTCACCACCATCGAGGGCATGGCAAACCCGGATGGCAGCCTCGGCCCGATCCAGCAGGCCTTTCGCGACCATCATGGGCTGCAGTGCGGGTTTTGCACACCGGGCATGGTGATGGCGGCCGCAGCCCTGCTTGCCGAGAACCCGGAGCCGACCGAGGCCGAGGTGCGCGGCTATCTCGAAGGCAACCTCTGCCGGTGCACCGGCTACCATAACATCGTCAAGGCGGTGCTGGCAGCCTCGGGGCAGGATGTCTCGGCGCTCGACCCGGCCTTGTCGGCACCTGGCTGAGGGGAAGCGCCATGTATGATTTCGAATTCCTGCGCCCCGACACGCTGGATGAGGCGATTGCGGCGCTCGATCGTGACGATGCGATGCCGGTCGCCGGCGGGCAGACCCTGCTGCCGACGCTGCGCCAACGCCTGAATGCGCCGTCGCGGCTGGTCAGCCTGACGGCAATTCCCGGCCTGCGCGGCATCCGTCGCGAGGGCGACATGCTGGTGATCGGCGCCACCACCAGCCATGCCGAGGTAGCGCGGGAAGCCGGCGCGCATTTTCCCGCGCTTGCCGCGCTTGCCGGCAGCATCGGCGACCCGGCGGTGCGCAACCTCGGCACCATCGGCGGCAGCATCGCCAACAACGACCCCTCGGCCTGCTACCCGGCGGCGGTTCTGGCATCTGCGGCGGTGGTGGTGACGACGCGGCGCGAGATCGCTGCCGCAGATTTCTTTCAGGGCATGTTCGGCACCGCGCTTCAGCCTGGCGAACTGGTCACCGCACTGCGCTTTTCAATCCCAGAACGCGCCGCCTATGCGAAGTTTGCGCAACCGGCGTCGCGGTTCGCGCTGGTGGGTGTGTTCGTCGCGCAATCGGGCACTGCGGCAAGGGTGGCCGTGACCGGCGCATCCGAAGGCGGCGTTTTCCGATGGGAGGCAGCCGAAACGGCCCTGTCCGGCGATTTCCGGCCCGAGGCACTGGCCGGGCTGACCCCGCCGGCAACCGGAATGATCGACGATCTGCACGGCAGCGCAGATTACCGCGCCCATCTTGTCGGGGTGATGACCCGCCGGGCCGTCGCCCGCGCCGCTGCCTGAGGCCCTGCGCCCGGCGTCCCGAAGGGGTGCGGTTTTCGGGTTTCGACCGGTCGAACCGGGGGCATTGCCGGCGAACCGGCCGGGCTTGCACAGCTGGTACAGGATCCGTTCGATAGGTTCGCCAGGCACGGGTGCAGCCCGCAGCGCCGTCGCCAGGACGCGACGCCGGGCAAGCGCACCAACTTCCGCGCGGTTGTGCCGGGTTGCCGCAACGGATAGTTTGCCCACTGCCCTGCATCAGGAGAACCGCGGCGATGAGCTTGCGCGACAGGATCAACACAGCCCTCAAGGAAGCCATGAAGGCCCGCGAGGCCACGCGGCTTTCCACCTTGCGGCTGATCAACGCCGCGATCAAGGATCGCGACATTGCCCTGCGCGGCGAAGGCCGCGAGGATGGTGTGACCGAGGCCGAGATTCTGGCGATCCTCGCACGGATGGTGCGGCAACGTCAGGAAAGCGCCCGCGGTTACGAGGAGGCCGCCCGGCTGGACCTTGCCGAACGGGAGCGCGCCGAAATCGCGGTGATCGAGGAATACCTGCCGCGCCGGATGGACCAGCGGGAAACCCAGGCCGCCATCGATGCGGCAATCGGGGAATTGCAGGCGGAATCGATCCGCGACATGGGGCGGGTGATGGCGCTGCTCAAGGAACGCCACACCGGCCAGATGGATCTTGCTGCGGTCGGGCCGATGGTCAGGGCCCGGCTGGCAGGCTGAGCGCAACCGCAGACAGACGAGGCCGGGCGATGATCGCGGTACGGGGGGTGACGGGGCAGCGCATCGCGGTGCTGGGGCTGGGCCGGTCGGGGCTGGCGGCGCTGCGCGCGCTCGCCGCCGGCGGGGCCGAGACGCTGGGCTGGGATGACAGCCCCGAAGCCCGCGCCAGCGCCGAAGCCGAGGGCGTGCATCTGCACGACCTGTCGCGGCCCGGTGCCTTCGAGGGTGTTGCGGCGCTGATCGTCAGCCCCGGCATTCCGCATCTCTACCCCGCGCCGAACCGGCATGTGGCCGCCGCCATGGCCGCGGGCGTGCCGCTGGACAACGATGTGGGGCTGTTCTTCCGGTCGCTTGCGCAGGGGGGATTTGCGGAAATGGACAGCCCGCCGCGGGTGATTGCGGTGACAGGGTCGAATGGCAAATCCACCACCACGGCGCTGATCGCCCATATCCTGCAGGCAGCAGGTCGCCCGGTACAGACCGGCGGCAACATCGGTACCGGGGTTCTGGCGCTGGAACCTCCGGGCGACGGCGCCGTGGTGGTGCTGGAGTTGTCGAGCTACCAGACCGAACTCGCCCGCGCCCTGACCCCCGACATCGCGGTGTTCACCAATCTCAGCCCCGACCATCTGGACCGCCACGGCGGCATGGGCGGCTATTTCGCGGCCAAGCGGCGGCTGTTTGCCGAAGGCGGGCCGGATCGTGCGGTGATCGGTGTCGACGAACCCGAGGGCCGGTTTCTGGCCAACCAGATGGCCGAGGGACCGGCCGACGCAAGGCTGATCCGCATCTCGTCGGGCCAGAAGCTGGCCGGGCCGGGGTGGTCGGTGTTTGCGCGCAAGGGCTTTCTGGCCGAATGGCGCCGGGGCCGGCAGGTGGCCGCCTGCGATCTGCGCGCGATGCCCGGCCTGCCCGGCGCCCACAACCACCAGAACGCATGCGCCGCCTGGGCGGCAACGCGGGCACTGGGGCTGGCGCCCGACACCATCGCGCAGGCGCTGGCGAGCTTTGCCGGCCTGCCCCACCGCAGCCAGCGGGTCGGGGAACGGCGCGGAGTGATCTTTGTCAATGACTCCAAGGCCACCAATGCCGAAGCCGCGGCGCGGGCGCTGGCCGCCTTCGGGCGCATCCGCTGGATCGCCGGCGGGCTGGGCAAGGACGGCGGCATTGCCGCGGTGCGCCCGCAGCTGGGCAATGTGGTCAAGGCCTATCTGATCGGCCATTCGGCGCGCGAGTTCGCGCTTCAGATCGGCGAAACGCCGCATGAAATCTGCGAGACGATGGAGCGCGCAGTAGCCCGCGCCGCCGCCGAGGCCGGGCCGGGCGAGGTGGTGCTGCTGGCCCCCGCCGCGGCGAGCTTTGACCAGTACCCGGATTTCGAGGCCCGCGGCGCGGATTTCATCGCATGCGTCAGCGCCCTGCCGGCCTAGTGTTGGCCACCCGACGCAAGGATCGCAGTGACGGCAAGGAACCCTGTTCCGACACCAAACACTTTAGGCTAGGACTTGGCAGGCAATCAACCCGAAGTGTTGGTTCGCTTCGTCCCGCAGTGCTGGCTGTCGCGGCCGCAACGCCTCGGGCGCGGGGGCTTTCG
>SKWP01000277.1 GCA_007128865.1 Paracoccaceae bacterium | reverse complement strand
TGGCGGCCGGCGGTCGCATCGGGGGGTTGATCGACACCAGGCCCGCGGCCACGGCCGGCTGGCTGCGGCCGCTGCTGGGCGCGGTGCGGCACGCGGCGCCCGACCTGGCCAAGGGCGCCGCCTGGCTGGCCCGGCTGAAGCTGGCCGGCGTTGCGGTGTTCCGCGCTGCCGGCTTCGCGGCCGAGGGGCGGGAGCGGCTGGAGGCCATTGCCGTGACCGACCGCGCCGGCCGGGTGCGCCGGTTCCCGGCAGAGATGCTGTTCGTGCATGAAGGGCTGGTACCCCGCACCCATGACACGATGCTGGCCGGCACCGGCCATGTCTGGGATACCGCCCAGGGCTGCCTTGTGGCCGATCCGGCTGCGGGCGGGGAACTTCCGGTCCGGGTGATCGGGGATGCCGCACGCATCGCCGGGGCGCGCGCGGCCCTTGTTGCCGGCGCCCATGCCGGCGGCGGCGGCGATGGTCCGCCGCCCGGCGGCGGGCACGCGCGCGATGCCGCGCTGCGCCGGTTCCTCGATGCCTGGTACCCGCCCCGCCCGCTGACCGGCAGCCTGCCCGGAACAACCCCCGTCTGCCGTTGCGAGGAAGTCACCGCCGCCGCCATCCGGGCCGAAGCCGTGGCGCAGGGCCTCGACCAGATCAAGGGCGACACTCGCGCCGGCATGGGCCGATGCCAGGGCCGGCAGTGCAGTATCGCCGTGGCGCAACTGCACGGGCTTGCCTCGGGCCGCCCCGGCGCCGATCGCCAGACCTACCGGGCGCGCCCACCGCTCAAACCCCTGCGCCTGGGCGAACTGGCCGCCCTGGGCACGGATGACGAACCGCGATGAGTGAAATCGAGGCCGAGGTTCTGGTGATCGGCGGCGGCCTGCACGGGCTGGGCGCGGCGCTGCATCTGGCGCGGCGCGGCCGGCGTGTGGTGGTGCTTGAACGCAACTGGGTGGGGGCGCATGCCTCGGGTGCGTCTGCCGCCGGGGTGCGCAGCCTGTGGCGCCACCCGGCAGAGATCGCGCTGGCGCGCGAGTCGGTGGACCTGTGGCACCGGATGCCCGGGATCGTGGGCGACGATTGCGGCTATGTCGCGCACGGCCAGTTGCGGCTGGCCGATGCCGCCAATGTCGGCGCGCTGGAGGACCGCGCCGCCCTGGCAGCCTCCCTTGGCTGGGATCACGAGCGACTTGTCGGGCACAACGAGGTTCGGCGGCTTGTCCCTGGCGTCTCGCCCCGTTTTGTCGCCGGGCTGCATGTGGAGGACGAAGGCAGCGCCGATCCGCATCGCACCCTGCGCGCCTTCCGCCGCGCGGCCGAGGCCGCCGGCGTGGTCATCCGCGAAGGGGTCGAGGTGAGATCCGTCACCCGCAGCGGCGACCGCTGGTCGCTGCAGGGCGATGGCATACGGGCCACCGCGCCGCATGTGGTCAATGCTGCCGGCGCCTGGGCCGGCAGGGTGGCGGCGATGTTCGGCGAAGAAATCGCCCTGTCCACCAAGGCGTCGATGATGATCGTGACCGAGCGCGTCGCAACCATCGAGATGCCCGTGATCGGGATGGTCGGCGGGTCGCTGTCGCTCAAGCAGACGACGCAGGGCACGTTGCTGCTGGGGGGTGGACTGCAGGGCGCCTATGATCCGGATGCCCGGCGGAGCGAGGTGCGGATGACCAATCTGGCACGCGGCGCGCGTGCGGCGCTTGATGTGCTGCCGGGGCTGTCGGATATCGTCATCACCCGCACCTGGGCGGGGGTCGAGGCCGCCACGGCCGACACGCTGCCGGTGATCGGGCGTTCCGAGGTGGCAAGCGGACTTGTCCATGTCTTCGGCTTTTCCGGGCATGGTTTTGCGCTGCTTCCGGCGGTGGCGCCGGTGGTCGCCGATCTGGTGACCGGCACCGACAGCCGGCACGACCTGTCGGCCTTCCGGCCGGCCCGGCTGCGGCCGGCTGCGCCTGCCGGTGCGTCCGCTCAAGCCCCGGCCTCTGCCTGAGCCGAGGGGGGCATCCGGGCCGGCACCGCACATGCACCGTGGTATCGACGGCGCAGATGATCAGGGCCGCGGACCTTCTGGTGCCGCACAAGGCCTGCGGCCCACCAGATCGGCGGCCATGGGCCTGGCGATTCCCCCTGTCTGCTGCAGGCCCTGACCGAGCCGGGAACCAACAATGTCTGCCCCGGGCCGACCTGGGTTGCGTTGGGCGTGCAGCACTGCTTGCGCAACCCTGCCTGGCGCGCGCTGGAATACCGCACCCCGGAGCATCTGCCGATCCATCCCGCCGCTCTCGGCCGAGCACTCAGCCTTCCCCGGTCGCGTCCCGCCCGAGCGGGTCGGGGTCGAGCGGCCAGATCGGACGGGTCAGCCGGCGGAAGGGCAGTTCGTGCCAGTTCGGGTTGCTGGTGCCGGGTGCGGCAACATAAAGCTGCCTGCGCACCAGTGGTTCGAACACATCGGTGTGCTTGTAGAGGTTCTTGATCGCGATCACCTGCTTGTCGGCGATGGTGATGCCGAACTGCGCGAACATGTCGGGCAGGTATACGTTGGAACGCTTGCTGGTAAGCATGACCTCGATGCCGGCCACGCGCACCACAGCGATATCACCAAGCGACATCTGCGCGCCGCCGATCTGTGGTTGCCGCGCATCGCGCACCAGCAGCACGATCTCGGCTTCTGCGTCGAGCGGCGGCCCCGAGAAGGGTTCGTGCTTGCCCCCGATCCGCAGGTTCAGCCGGGCACCGGTGCCTGCCTTGAAGCAGATGGCGACGGCGGCGGGATCCCACAACGGCACGACCGCGGCGCTGGTAATGCCTGCCTCGATCAGCGCGCGCAGGATGTGGGTGGTATCCCCCGGCGCGCCGCTGCCGATCTGATCGGCGATGTCGGCCAGCAGCAGCGGCTTGTCGCCCTTCAGCTTCGCCTCGGCGATGGCTTCGTCGAAGGGCGTGAAGGGCAGTGCCGCCTCGGCCCGACTGTCATAGAAGCGCAATCCGAACGCACGGGCTGCCCGTTCGGCAACCGCCATGTCGCCATCGGCAACGGCGAGCATCTTGGCCCCGGCGATTGGAACATCGGTCCAGGGAAAGCCGTGGTTCAGCGACAGCGACAGGATACCGTCCCGGCCCTCGGCGTCGAACATGGCCTGGGTGAACGACACCATCGGGCCGGGGCGGGTGCAGGGGAATATCCCCATGACCCGGCAATCGAACAGCGCCATCACCGGTTCGATCTCGCCGGCAAGGCTGCGTTCGATCAGCCGGAAGACATCCTCGGCACGTTCCACATAGTCGGTATGCGGATAGGCCTTGTAGATGACGATGACATCGGCGGCATCCAGCAGCGGCTGGTCGAGATTGGCGTGCAGGTCAAGCTCGACGCCGATCCGAACCTTCGGCCCGACCATGGCGCGGATGCGGGTGACAAGGTCGCCCTCGCAATCGTCGTATCCTTCCGCGACCATGGCGCCGTGAAGATACAGAAGCACGGCATCCACGGGGCCTGCCGCCTTCAGGTCCGAAAGGATGCGGTCGCGCATGAACTCATAGGCCGCGCGGGTGGTGGTGCCCGACGGCGCGGCCCGGGCCATCAGACCCTCCACCACCTCCCAACCCAGCGCCCGGGCCCTCTGCACCCAGTGCCGCAGCGGCGCCGCACTGCCGGAATGGGGCAGGCCGTCGACGCCGGTCTCGGACCAGAAGCGCTCGCGGTAGTCGCTCAGATCGGTCGGGAACGAGGCGAAGGTGTTGGTTTCGGTAGACAGGTTCGCAATGAACACGCGGGTCATCCTGGGCAAGCTCCGGCTTCGGCGCCGCGGTCGGTGCGGCGGTCTGGTCAGTGTCAGGAACGGTCCCGCCCCAGCGGGTCGGGGTCGAGCGGCCACATCGGCCGAGGCAGGCGGCGGAAGGGCAACTCATGCCAGTTCGGGTTGCTGGTGCCGGGTGCGGCGACATAAAGCTGCTTGCGCACCAGCGGGGCAAAGACATCGGTGTGCTTGTAGAGGTTCTTGATCGCGATCACCTGCTTGTCGGCGATGGTGATGCCGTGATCCTCGAACAGCTCCGGAACGAACACGCCCACCCGCCGCGTGGCCATCAGCACCTCGATCCCCTCGACCCTTATCACCGCCACATCGCCCAGCGCGAGGCTGTTGCTGCCGGTCTGCTGTGCCTGACGTGCGTCGCGCCGCAGCAGCAGCACCTCGGCCTCGGCATCCAGGGGCGGGCCCGAATAGGGCTCGAACTTGCCGCCGATCCGCATCCGGAACCGTGCACCGACCCCGGCATCGAAACAGACACCCACGGCCAGCGGATCCCAGAAGATCGCGATAGCGGCACGGCGGATGCCGGCCTCGATCAGCGCGCGCAGGATGTGGGTGGTATCGCCGGGCGCGCCGCTGCCGGTCTGGTCGGCCAGATCGGCCAGCAGCAGCGGCTTGTCGCCCACGACCGCCGCTTCGGCCATCGCCTCGTCGAAGGGAGTGAAGGGCAGCGCCGCCTCGGCCCGGCTGTCATAGAAGCGTTCGCCGAATTTCCGCGCCGCACGTTCGGCGACCGCGCGGTCACCGTCGGCAACCGCCAGCATCTTTGCACCGGCATTCGGCACATCGGCCCAGGGAAAGCCGTGGTTGAGCGACAGCGACAGGATGCCGTCCCTGCCCTCGGCAGCGCAAAGGTCCGCCATGAAGCCGGGCATCGGGCCGGGGCGGGTCAGCGGGAAGATACCCATGCAGCGGCAATCGAAGATCGCCGTCACCGGCTCGATCTTGCCCGCCATGGCCCGCGCAACGAGGTCGAAAACCTCTTCTGCGCGTTCCTCGTAATCGACATGCGGATAGGTCTTGAGGATCACGACGATGTCGGCTGCATCGATCAGCACATGGTCGACATGCGCATGGGGATCGAGGATCACCCCGATGCGCGTCGCCGGGCCGGCGATCTGGCGGACGCGGGAAACGAAATCGCCCTCGCAATCGTCGTAACCCTCGGCCACCATCGCACCGTGCAGGTTCAGCAGCACTGCATCCACCGGGCCGGCCTGGGCCAACTGGGCAAGGATGCGGTCGCGCATATGCTCATAGGCTGCCCGCGTCACGGTACCGGACGGCCGGGCGCGCGCGTGCAGACCCTCGACAACCTCCCAGCCGGCGGCCTGCGCCAGCCTGACCCATGTCCGGGCCGGTGCGCTTGTGTGCGATGGCGGGATGGCGGCGATTCCTTGCTCGGACCATACATAGTTCCGGAACTGAGACAATCCGGTGGGAAACGAGGCGAAGGTGTTGGTCTCCGTGCCGAGAGTGGCCAGGAAGATGCGGGTCATGCCGGAAATCTCCTCCACGCGCTGCAACAGGCGGACTGTGGCGGTCGTTTGTGCCTGACGAATGCGCCGAGACTAGGGTTCGGCCGGCATGCCGGAAAGTGGCCCGCGTTTCGTGACACGGTCCAACGCATGCTTTCCCGACCGACATGGCGACCGGTGTCTCATGCGAACGCGGCTTGATGGCGCGGCAGGGGCCAGGAACCGGGCGTTTCGTATCCGCGCGGGCGGCGTCGATGCCGCCCCGATTTCGCAACATGAAACCGCGGTGTCTGTACAGCTGTGGCGGTTGCGTGGTGTTTTCGGGGTGCGGTCGCGGCTGTTTCGTGCGTCCGTCGGCACCGGGAGGCAGGGATATGGGCAGCAGGGCATCGGCATCGCGCGAGGGGGGCGGGCGCGAGGGGGGCGGGCGGCTGCGGTTCGAGGTCTCGCAGGGGCTGGTTGCGGAGCATGCGCGCTATCTGGCCGGCGGGGTGAGCAGCAATTTCCGGCTCGGGATGGCCGAGGGTCCGCTGGTGTTCGAACGTGGCGAGGGGGCGTATCTGATCGATGCCGACGGCAACCGTCTGATCGACTATTACAGCGGGATGGGGGCGACGATCCTGGGTCACAGCCCTGCGGGGGTGATCGCGGCGGTGCGCGAGCAGGCCGGGCGGGGGTTCCTGTTTGCCGGCCAGACGGCGGTGGAGTTTGCCGCCGCGCGGCTGTTGTGCGGGCGCATTCCGTCGGGGGCGCGGATGCGCTTTGGCTCGTCGGGGTCCGAGGTTGCGCAGGCGGCGCTGCGGATCGCGCGGGCGGCGACGGGGCGGCGCGTGGTGCTGAAGTTCGAGGGCCATTACCACGGCTGGTTCGACAACATCCTGTGGTCTGCGGCCCCGGCGCTGAACGCGGCCGGCCCGGCCGCGGCGCCGGTGCCGGTGGCGGGCAGCGCCGGGCAGGA
>SKWP01000115.1 GCA_007128865.1 Paracoccaceae bacterium | reverse complement strand
GCCGGGCTCGACCTGATCAACGTCAGCCAGGCCGCGCCGGTCGATCCGCCGCCCCTGCCGCTGCGGCAGGCGCTGGCCGAGGCGATCCTGAGCCAAGATGAGGTGCATCTTTACGGCCCGGTCCTGGGCCTGCCGGCGCTGCGCGCGGCCCTCGCCGCCGATATCGCATCGCGCTATGGCGGCAGCGTCGCGGCGGCGCAGATCGGCATAACCGCGGGCTGCAATCAGGCCTTCGTGGCCGCGGCGGCAACGCTGGCCGCACCGGGCGACGAGATGATCCTGCCGGTTCCGTGGTATTTCAACCACGCCATGTGGCTGAGCATGAGCGGCGTTGCGCCGGTGCCGCTGCCGACCGATGCCGCGCTGCTGCCCGACCCGGAGCGGTGCGCCACCCTGATCGGCCCGCGAACCCGTGCCATCGCGCTGGTATCGCCCAACAATCCCGCCGGGGTGGAATACCCGCCGGGTCTGCTGCGGGCGTTTCTGGACCTCGCGCGGCGCCATGGCATTGCCCTGCTGCTGGATGAAACCTACCGCGATTTCCACAGCCGCGACGGCGCCCCGCACGATCTCTTGCAGGATCCGGAATGGGACGACACGCTGATCCATCTCTATTCCTTCTCAAAGGCCTACCGGCTGACCGGCCACCGGGTCGGGGCGGTAGCCGCCCACCCCGGCCGGCTGGCGCAGATGGAAAAGTTCCTCGACACGGTGGCGATCTGCGCCCCTCAGGCCGGGCAGGTCGCCGCCCTGTGGGGGATCGGCAACCTTGGCCAATGGCTGGCCGGCGAACGTGCCGAAATCCTCGCCCGCAGGGATGCGGTCAGCCAGGGGTTCGCGCGCCTGCCGGGCTGGCGGCTGCGCGGCTGCGGGGCCTATTTCGCATGGGCCGAACACCCGTATTCCGAACCGTCCGATGGGGTGGCGCGCCGGCTGCTGGCCGAGGCGGGTATTCTGGCGCTTCCCGGCACGATGTTCGGCCCGCCGCGGGATGCGGGCTGCGCGCGTGGCCTGCGCATCGCCTTTGCCAATATCGACCGGGCCGGCATAGCCGCGCTCTTCGACCGTCTGTCATCGCTGCGCGCCTGACGGCTGGCCGGCACCGGGGGGCGGGCCCGGCGGGACCGGACCCCGAGCCTGAGCGCTTGCCCTGCCCGGCCGCAACGAATAGAGATTGCCCGCATCGCTGCCGGACACCCGGCGGCCGCACCCGCTGGCAGGAAAGGCAGTCGCGCGCATGGCAAAGGCCAAGTCCAAAGCCTCCAACATCGTTGTCTGGATCATCCTCGGTCTGCTGGTGGTGGCACTGGCGGGGTTCGGGATCGACAGCTTTGGCGGTTCGGTGCGAACCGTCGGCAAGGTCGGGGACCGCGAAATCCGGGTGCAGGATTATTTCCGCGCCCTGCAGCAGGAAATCCGTGCCGCAACCGAGGTGACGGGATCGCCGGTCAGCTTCCAGCAGGCCCAGCAGATGGGGCTCGACACCGCGGTTCTGGCCCAGCTTGTCACCCGTGCGGCGCTCGAAAACGAGGCGATGCAGATCGGCATCTCCATCGGCGATGAACGGGTGCGTGACGAATTGCTGGCAATTCCCGCCTTTACCGGCATCGACGGGCGTTTCAACCGCGATGCCTATCGCTTTGCATTGCAGCAGGAAGGGTTCAGCGAATCCGAATTCGAGGATCGTCTGCGCCTGGATGTGGCGCGCAGCATCCTGCAGGCGGCGGTGATATCGGGTGCGCCGCCTTCGGCCACGCTGGTCGACACGCTGTTTGGCTATCTGCGCGAACGGCGCAGCTTTACCGCGATCCGGCTTGACGCGCGGGCGCTGGATGCACCCCTGCCGCCGCCCACCGAAGAACAGCTGCGCGCCCGTTACGAGGCCACGCCCGAGGCGCATACCCTGCCCGAGGCGCGCCGCATCACCTATGCATGGCTGACCCCGGTGATGCTGCTGGATACGGTCGATGTGGATGAACAGTCGCTGCGCGACTTCTATGATGCGCGCATAACCGAATTCGTGCGCCCCGAACGGCGCCTGGTGGACAGGCTGATCTTTCCCGACATGGGCGCCGCCCGCGCCGCCATGGACCGTATCGAGGCCGGCACGGATGATTTCGATGCGCTGGCCGCCGAGCGTGGCTTTGCGCTTGACGACATCGACCTGGGCGATCTGACCCGCGACGAGGTTGACGCGGCCGCGGCCGACGCCGTCTTCGGCCTTGACGCACCGGGGGTGGTCGGCCCGTTCGAATCGCCCTTCGGGCCGGCGCTCTACCGGATGAATGCCGTTCTGGCCGGCGAGGTGACAAGCTTCGAACAGGCCCGCCCGATGCTGCGCGACGAGCTGGCCCAGGACCGCGCCAGGCGCGTGATCACCGATCAGTTCGATCTGTTCGAGGATCTGCTGGCCGGCGGGGCGACACTGGAAGACCTTGCCGCGGAAACCGAAATGGAACTGGGCCGCATCGACTTCCGCCCCGACAGCCGCGAGGGCATCGCCGCCTATGAAGCCTTCCGGTCATCGGCCCGCGCCGCCCGCGAGGGCGGTTTCCCGGCCATCGAGGTGCTGGAGGACGGCGGCGTGTTTGCCCTGCGTCTGGACGCGATCGTGCCGCCGCAACTGCAACCGTTCGAGGCTGTTCTGGATGCGGTCACCCGCGACTGGGAAGCCGCCGAGACCGAGGCCCGCCTGACCGCCCGCGCCGAGGGGCTTGTCGACACGCTGGCCGGTGGCACCGATCCGGCCGAACTCGGCCTGCCCGTCGAGGTGGTCGAAGGGATCATGCGCGACAGTTTCATCCAGGATCTGCCCGAGCGCCTGGTCGACGCCGCGTTCACCATGGAACCGGGCGAAACGCGCGTGATCCCCGGACGTTCCGGCAGCGGGGCGGCGGTGGTTCATGTGCTGATCCTCGACGCCATCCAGCCGGCCGGCGACGATGACAGCCCCGAGGCAGGGCAACTGCGCCGGGCGCTGAGCGCGCAACTGGGCCAGTCGGTGCAGCAGGATCTGTTCACCTACTTCGCCCGCATCCTCGAAACCGAGGCCGGGATCGAGATCAACAGTGCCGCGGTGCAGGCCGTGCACGCGCAGTTCCGCTAGGCAGGCACCCTTGGCCGCGTTGCTTCCATCCTTCGACACCTTCGCGGCCGGCTGGAATGCCGGGCAGAACCGGCTGGTCTATGCCCGCCTTGCCGCCGATCTGGACACGCCGGTTTCGCTGATGCTGAAGCTCGCCGAGGCCCGGCACGACAGCTTCATGCTGGAATCGGTGACCGGCGGCGAGGTGCGCGGGCGTTATTCGGTCGTGGGCATGAAACCCGACCTGATCTGGCAATGCCACGGCAACCGGGCGCGCATCAACCGGCAGGCCCGCTTCGACCCCGAGGCCTGGCAGGACCAGACCGACCCGCCGCTGGATGCGCTGCGCGCGCTGATCGCGGAAAGCCGTATCGACATGCCCGCCGATCTGCCGGCGATTGCCGCGGGGCTTTACGGGTATCTGGGCTATGACATGGTGCGGCTGGTCGAACACCTGCCCGACGTCAACCCCGACCCGCTGGGCCTGCCCGATGCGGTGCTGATGCGGCCATCCGTGGTTGCGGTGCTCGACGGGGTCAAGGGCGAGGTCACCGTCGTCGCGCCGGCCTGGCACGAACCGGGCCTGACCGCACGCGCCGCCTATGCCCGCGCGGCCGAACGGGTGATGGACGCGGTGCGCGACCTTGAACGCGCGGTTCCCGGCGAGACCCGCAGCCTTGGCTCCAGCGCCGAGATGCCCGAGCCGGTATCGAACTTCACCCCCGAAGCCTATCGCGCGGCGGTGGAGAAGGCGAAGGAATACATCCGCGCCGGCGACATCTTTCAGGTCGTGCCGTCGCAGCGCTGGGCGCAACCCTTCGCGCTGCCGCCCTTTGCGCTCTATCGCAGCCTGCGGCGCACAAACCCGTCGCCGTTCATGTTCTTCTTCAACTTCGGCGGCTTTCAGGTGATCGGGGCAAGCCCCGAGATTCTGGTGCGGCTGCGCGACGGGCAGGTCACGATCCGC
The DNA here is from genome assembly GCA_007128865.1 of Paracoccaceae bacterium. Taxonomy (GTDB): domain Bacteria; phylum Pseudomonadota; class Alphaproteobacteria; order Rhodobacterales; family Rhodobacteraceae; genus Rhodobaculum. Next base: position 2,211 of record SKWP01000115.1, on the reverse strand, counting down.
CCCATCGCCGGCACCCGGCCCCGTGGGCAGACCCCCGAGGAAGACCGCGCGCTGGAGGCCGAGCTGCTGGCCGACCAGAAGGAACGCGCCGAACACCTGATGCTGCTCGACCTGGGGCGCAATGATGTGGGGCGCGTGGCCAGGATCGGCACCGTGCGGCCGACCGAGCAGTTCGTGATCGAACGCTACAGCCATGTGATGCACATCGTCTCGAATGTGGTCGGCGATCTGCGCGAGGGTGAGGATGCGCTTTCGGCGCTGCTGGCGGGACTGCCGGCGGGTACGGTATCGGGCGCGCCAAAGGTGCGCGCCATGCAGATCATCGACGAGCTGGAGCCCGAAAAACGTGGTGTCTATGGCGGGGGTGTGGGCTATTTCGCCGCCAATGGCGAGATGGATCTGTGCATCGCCCTTCGTACGGCGGTACTGAAGGACGAAACGCTCTATATCCAGGCCGGCGGCGGCGTGGTTGCCGATTCCGATCCGGAAGCGGAGTGGCAGGAAACCGTCAACAAGGCACAGGCCCTTCGCCGCGCAGCCGCCGATGCCGCCGTGTTCCTGCGCGGCAACGGCTGACCGGGCCGCCGCTTGCCCCAGTCGGACAGGCAACGGCCCTTCGCCGCCCGTGCTTCCCGAACGGATCAAGCGGAGCGGGTATCACACCGGGTTCGGCAGCGGCCGACCCTCGGCAAAGGCGTCCAGATTCGCAACCGCCATGAGCCCCATTTCGGTGCGCACCTCGAGCGCGTTGGTGCCCAGATGCGGCAGCAGGGTAACGGTATCAAGCGCGCGCAGGCGTTGCGGCACCTCGGGTTCATGCTCATAGACATCGAGCCCGGCACCGCCGATCCGGCCGGCCTCGAGCGCCTCGATCAGCGCCGCCTCGTCCACCACATCCCCGCGCGAGACATTGATCAGATGCGCATGCGGCTGCATCGCCGCAATGGCCGCGGCATCGATCAGATGCCGGGTGGCCGGCCCGCCGGGCACCGTGACCACGACCATATCGGCCGCCGCCATCAGCGCGCGCAGGTCCGGCATCGCACGCGCCGGCACGCCGGCATCGGCCACGGGCGAGCGGCTGTGATAAAGCACCGCCATGCCCAGCCCGGCATGGGCGCGCCGCGCCACCGCCTTGCCGATCCGGCCCATGCCGACGACACCCAGGCGCCGGCCGCCCAGATGCATGCCCAGCATCTGGGTCGGATGCCAGCCGGTCCAGCCGCCGCTGCGCACCAGCCTTTCGCCCTCGGCCGCGCGGCGGGCGCTCATCAGCATCAGCATCAGCGCGATGTCGGCGGTTGCATCGGTCACCGCGCCTGGGGTGTTGGTGACCGCGACACCGGCAGCGCGCGCGGCGGCCACATCGATGTGGTTGTAGCCGACGCCGAAATTGGCCAGCAGCCGGCAACGCGGCGCCGGCACATCGGCAAACACCGCCGCGGAATAGACATCGCGCAGCGTGGGCAGCACCACGTCAAAGTCGCGCAGGCTGGCGCGCAGTTCCGCATCGGTCAGTGGCATGACCGATTCTCGCTGCACCACATCGTGAAGCCGCCGCCCCGCAGCCACCACCGCATCGGGCAGCGGGCGGGTGATCAGCAGCCGGGGCTTCAATGCATCCGCGCCCCGACCGGCACATCCTGTTGCGGCTGGGCCAGCACCACGGCGCCGTTTTCGTCGGCAAAGCCCAGCACCAGAACTTCGGACCGCATCGGCCCGATCTGGCGCGGCGGGAAGTTGACCACCCCCATGACCATCCGCCCGACCAGATCCTCGGGCGAATAATGCTCGGTGATCTGGGCCGAACTGCGCCTTTCGCCGATCTCGGGGCCGAAATCGATCCACAGCTTGTAGGCCGGCTTGCGGGCCTCGGGGAAGGGTTCGGCACGGGTTACCCGGCCGGCGCGGATATCGACCTTCAGGAAGTCGTCAAAGGCTATGGTATCGGTCATTTGGCAAGCTCTCTCGATCGGTCGGCCGAGGCGCCGACGGTGCGGCGCATCAGCGGCGGCAGGCCGGTTTCGGGGTCCATCAGATGCACCAGACCGGCGGCGGTGGTGCCGCCGGGGCTGGTGACATTGGCGCGCAGCTGCGCGGCGGTTTCAGGCGAATGCTCCAGCAGATGACCGGCACCCGAAACCGTGGCGCGCGCAAGGCGCATGGCGACATCGGGCGCCAGCCCCTCGGCCTCGCCGGCGGCGGCCATCG
>SKWP01000491.1 GCA_007128865.1 Paracoccaceae bacterium | reverse complement strand
GTCGATGAGGCCCTGCGCCGGGCCGAGGCCGCGCCGAAGGGCATGATCTGCCTGTCCGACACCGGCGATACCGTCTTTGGCGGCGCGGCCGGCGACAGCAACCACATCCTCGAAGCGATGCTGCGGCTTGGCATCCGGTCGCCTGCGGTGATCCCGCTGATATCCCCGGGCACGGTGGCGCGGCTCGTGGAGGCCGGCGAAGGCGCCGAGGTGACGTTGCCGGTGGGCGGCGACCAGACGCCCTTTTTCCGCCCGCTCACGGTGACGGGGCGGGTGCGCCGGGCCTTTCCCGACGGTGTGAAGGCGCGCATGGATGACCGTGGGACTGTCGACATGGGGCGCGTGGCGGTCTTCGATGTGGGGCCGGCGACGCTGCTGGTCACCGAATTGCGCGGTGTGGCGGGCAATGTGCCGTCTGCCTATGCAGCCTGCGGGGTTGATCTGGCGCCCTACAAGATCGCGGTTCTCAAGACCGCGTCCAATTTCCAGTATTTCACGCCGCTTACGGCCGAGGTGATCCGGGTCGACAGCCCCGGACCCGGTCAGTCCAACCTCCATGCCCTGCCGTGGACACGGCAGCCGCGGCCGGTCTACCCGCTTGACACCATTGCCGATCGCCACGCCTGGGAGGGGCAGGCACAGGCGCGGTGAGTCCAAAGAAAAAGCCCCCTGCAACAGGAGAGAAAGACATGAGACAGCGACTATTCGGATGGGCCCGGCCGCTCGGGCTGGCCGCTGCGGCGGCGGCCATGATCTTCGCAGCCGATGTGCAGCGGGCCGAAGCCCAGTCGGGCACACTGCGGGTGGCGGTGCTGAACGACATGACCAATTTCGACCCGATGCAGTTCTCGACGGTCAACTTCTTCCTGATCAAGAACCTGTATGACAGCCTGATCGAGTATACCGAGGACGGGCAGGCCGTGCCCAGCCTCGCCACCGGCTGGGAGATCGGCGATGGCAACACCTCGGTCACCGTCACGCTGCGCGACGACGTGACCTTTGGCGCCACCGGTTCGGCCTTTACCGCCGAGGATGTCGCCGCGACCTGGGCCAAGGCGGCCGACCCGACACTGGGCCGCAACGTCTATGCCACCATGGGCATCGTGCGCGACTGGGAGGTCAACGGCCCCCACAGCATCACGCTGAACTTCAACAATCCGGTCCCCGACCGCCAGATCCTCGATCTGCTGCAGTTCACCCTGCCGCTCGAGGCCGCCGGCATCGAAACCATCGATACAATTCCTGCCGGCACCGGCGCCTATGTTCTGAAGGAACGCCTTGTCGGGCAGCGGGTGGTGCTGGAAGCCAACCCGAACTACTGGCGCGAGGGTGAGCCGAAGATGGCCGAAGTCGAGTTCACCATCTTCAGCGATGATGCCTCGGCGGCGGCGGCGCTGGAATCGGGTGCGGTCGACCTGACCTACATGGGCCAGTCCCGCACCGCGGTGCGGCTTGGCAACGCCGGTTTTCAGGTGATTGCCGGCCCCGGCAAGCTGGTGCAGGTGTTCCGCATCAACACAACGCGTGCACCCTTCGACAACTCGGAGTTCCGGCAGGCCTTCAATTTCCTGATGAACCGCGCGGGCATCCTGCGGGTGGGCTATGCGGACCTTGGCGAAGTCACCGCGCTTCCCTGGGCACCGGCCAGCCCGGCGGCGGACCCGTCCTTCAACGAGGAATTCGCCTATGACATCGCCAAGGCGCAGGAAATGCTGGCGGCTTCGGGCCTTTCAGCGGCGGCGATGTCGGACTGGCGCTTGCTGGTGAACGGCAGTGACGAGGCGTCAACGGCCATCAGCCAGGTGGTGCAGGGGTCGCTGGCCGAGGCCGGCATCAACATCGATCTCGACATCCGTCAGGGCGCCGAATTCATTGATGCGCTGCTCTCCGGCGATTTTCATGCGGTGTTCGGCGGCGTCGGGAACGTGCAGAAATTCCCGTCGCGTCTGGCAACCAACAGCATCTACCGCACCGCCAACAACCCGGTCTTCGGCGAACCGCATCCGCATCCGCGCTATGTCGACGCGATCGCCCGCGTCGACACCACCATCGGCACCCCGGAAGAGGTGCAGGCCGCCTATGACAACCTCAACCGGGTGATGGTCGAGGAAGCCTTCGGTATCGCGACCAACAGCTACGAGACCGGGCTGATCGTGGCCGCGCCCAATGTCGAGGGCTTCATCCTCGACATGGACAACCTGCTTGTCGCACGCGGGCTGAGCGTGCGCTGATGACCATGGCCGGGCGTCCCTGTCGCGAGGTTCACCGATGAGTGCCCCGATCCTGACGGTTCAGGGGCTGGAGGTGGATTTCACGGGCTCGGGGCGTCCGGTGCCGGTTATCCGCGGGGTGGATTTCGAGGTCCACCCCAACGAAATCCTCTGCATCGTCGGTGAATCCGGTTCCGGCAAGAGCGTGACAGCGCTGGCGGCAACCGGGCTTCTGCCCGATACCGCGCGCGTGCGTGGCCAGGTCCGGCTGGGCCAGACCGAAGTCATCGGCGCGCCGGCCGAGGTGCTGCGACGGATGCGCGGTGACGAGGTCGGCTTCATCTTCCAGGATCCGACCACAACGCTCAATCCGGTGCTGCCCGTCGGCCGCCAGATCACCGAAGGGCAGGTGGCGCATGGCCGGCTGCGCCAGGCCGATGCGCCCCGGCGCGCGGCCGAACTGCTGGCCGAGGTCGATATCGCCGACCCCGAAGGGCGGGTGCGGCAGTATCCGCACCAGTTTTCCGGCGGCATGCGCCAGCGCGCGGTGATCGCCATGGCCATGGCCGGCAAGCCGCGCCTGATCATTGCCGACGAACCCACCACCGCGCTCGATGTCACGGTGCAGGCGCAGGTGCTGGATCTGCTGCGCCGCCGGCAGGCCGAAACCGGCGCGGCGATCATCCTGATCACCCATGATCTGGGCGTGGTGGCCGAAGTCGCCGACAGGGTGGCGGTCATGTACGCCGGCCGTATCGTCGAAACCGGGCCGGTGGACGAGCTTTTTGCCAATCCCCGCCATCCCTACACCACCGCCCTGCTTGAAAGCCTGCCGCGGCTGGATACCTCGGGCGCGCGGCTTGATCCGATCCCGGGGCAACCACCGGTGCCGGGGGCCTTTCCCGAAGGCTGCGCCTTTCATCCGCGGTGCCGGCTTGCCAAAGGGCAGCCGCGCTGCGCCACCGAGGATCCGGCGCTTCGGGCGCTTGGGGGCGGACAGGCCGCGGCCTGCCATTTCGCCGAAAGAAACGCAGCACCGAAACCGCCCGCCGAGCTTCGCGCCCCGATTGGCGAAAGCGGCGGCAGCGATGCGCCCTTGCTGGAAATCGATGATCTCAAGGTTCATTTCCCGCTGCGTTCCCGCATCCTGCGGCTGACGCGGGGGCATGTGCGGGCCGTGGACGGCGTCAGCCTGACCGTGCGCGCCGGCGAAACCGTCAGCCTTGTGGGCGAATCCGGTTGCGGCAAGACAACGACAGGCCGCGCCGTGATGGGGCTTATCCCCGTCAGCGGCGGCGATATCCGGTTCGAAGGGCGTTCGGTGGTGGGCCTTCGGCGGCAGGCGATGCGGGCAGTGCGCCGCAACATGCAGTACATCTTTCAGGATCCGTTCTCGTCGCTCAACCCGGTGCTGCCGGTCGAGGACATCGTTGCCGAACCGCTTCGCATCCATGGCCTGTTCGAGCAATTCGGCGGAGCACGGTACATCGCCGAGCTTTTCGACATGGTCGGGCTGTCGGCGCAGATGTTCGGCCGCTATCCGCGCGAATTCTCGGGCGGGCAGAAGCAGCGCATCGGCATCGCGCGGGCGCTGGCGCTCAAGCCCAGGCTGGTGATCCTCGACGAACCGGTGGCCGCGCTCGACGTGTCGATCCAGGCGCAGATCCTCAACCTTCTGCAGGATCTGCAGCGCGATCTGGGCCTGGGTTACCTGTTCATCGCCCATAACCTCAGCGTGGTCCGCCAGATTTCCGATCGGGTGGCGGTGATGTATCTGGGCCGGATCGTCGAGGAAAGCGCGCGCGATGCGCTTTACGAAACACCGACCCATCCCTACACCCAGAGCCTGCTTTCGGCCGTGCCGGTGCCCGAGCCGCGGGGCCGTGAAACACGCCAGCGCATTGTCCTGACCGGCGAAATCCCCAACCCCGCCGCGCCGCCGCCCGGCTGCACCTTTCATCCGCGCTGCTTCCGGGCCAGCGATCTGTGCCGCGGCGAGATACCGGCCTTTCGGGCCTATCCGGGCCTGCCGACACGCAGCGCCTGCCATCATGCCGGGCCGCTGGCCGAAAGCGAAGCGGTCGCAGGCCGCAAGGAGGCCACCCGATGAGCAGAAAAGCCCCGCGCCGTTCGCTGCTTGCATTGCGCGCCCTGCTGCGCGACCGCGGCGCGCTGGTTAGCCTCGGTTTTCTTTCAATCCTGGTGGCGATGGCGGCCGGCGCCGGCCTGCTGCCCATCGAGCCGATGCGCCAGAACATCCTGCATGCGCTCGAGGCGCCTTCGGCCTCGAACTGGTTCGGCACCGACGAACTGGGCCGCGACATCCTTGCACGGGTGATCTATGGCGCGCGCACCTCGTTGCAGACCGCCGGCGGCGCGGTCGCCATTGCCGCCTGCATCGGCATCCCGATGGGGCTGATTGCGGGCTATTACGGGGGCTGGCGCGATGCTGTGCTGATGCGGATGGTCGATGTGCTGCTGGCGCTGCCGGGGATCCTGTTTGCCATGGCAATCATCGCGGTTCTGGGGCGCAGCCAGATGGCGGCGCTGGTGGCGGTGGGGATAACCGGCATTCCCAACTTTGCCCGCATCACCCGCGCACAGGTGCTTTCGCTGCGGTCACGCGATTTCGTCACCGCGGTCGAGGCCTTCGGGGCATCGTCGCAATACGCGATGTTCCGCACCGTGCTGCCGAACGCCTGGAGCCCGATCCTGGTGCAGGCGATCGTGCTGGCATCGCTGGCGATCCTGCTGGAAGCGGCGCTGGCGTTTCTGGGTATCGGCGTGCCGCCACCGACGCCCAGCTGGGGCGAGATGCTGCGTACCGGAAAGAACTATCTGCACGAGGCGCCGCATTACGCGATCCTTCCGGGGGTGGCGCTGACGCTGACGATCCTTGCCTTCGACACGCTCGGTCGGGCGCTGGCGCGGGTGCTGGAGGACCGCCACGACAGCGGCGCCGGGCTGGCAGCCGCCAAGGAGGAGGGCGGGCGATGATCGGCTATATCCTGCGCCGCCTTGCCCAGTTGATTCCGGTCCTGTTTCTGGCGTCGATCGCGATCTGGGGCATGATTTATGCGGTGCCGGGCGGGCCCATCGGCATGATGGTGGGCGAAAACGCCACGCCCGAACAGGTGGCGGCGGTACGCGCCCAGCTGGGCCTGGACCGGCCGATTTACGTGCAGTACCTCGACTGGCTGTTGCGGGCCTTGCAGGGCGATTTCGGGCAGTCCATCCACAGCCGGCGGCCGGTCATGGAGCTGATCGCACAACGGCTGCCGGCATCGTTCCAGCTTGCGGCGGCGGCCACTGTCGTATCGCTGGCGGTGGGGGTGCCGGTTGCGATCCTCTCGGCCATGTATCCGAACAGCTGGATCGACCGCAGCCTGAGTGCCTGGAATGCACTGGCGCTCGGGGTGCCGACCTTCTGGCTGGGCATCCTGCTGATCCTGCTGTTTGCGGTGCATCTGCGTTGGCTGCCCTCGGCCTCGGCGCATATCCCGTTCTGGGACAACCCGGTGGGCGCATTGCGCAACCTTGCCCTGCCGGCGGTGACGCTGGGGGTTTATGTCTCGGGCATCTTCGCGCGCTTCCTTCGGGCCTCGCTGGTCAGCGAATTGCGGTCCGACTATGTGCGCACCGCGCGGGCCAAGGGGCTGCCGGAACGGCAGATCCTGACCGTTCATGTGCTGCGCAACGCGCTTTTGCCCTTCATCACCATCGTCGGGCTGTCACTGACGAATTTCATCGGCGGCGCGGTGGTGACCGAGGCGGTATTTACCTATCCCGGTATCGCACGGCTGCTGATCAACGCGATCAGCCAGCGCGACTATCCGCTGATCCAGGGCTGCATCGTGGTGATCCTGGTGCTTTATGTGCTGGTCAACCTCGTTGTCGACGTCCTCTACGCCTACGCAGACCCGCGGATCGAATACAACTGAACAGGAAGGGGCCGGCGGGATGAGCGATGATGCCGAACATGGCCCCGACGCTCTGCCGCGCACCCCGGCCGAACTGTTCGGGCTTTCCGGCCGCGTGGCCCTGGTGACCGGCGCCTCGCGCGGGATCGG
>SKWP01000169.1 GCA_007128865.1 Paracoccaceae bacterium | reverse complement strand
GTGGCGCGCTGCAATTCGCGCATCATCGCCATGGTATCGGCACGCGTCGCACCCGGAAGCATGGCAAAGTTTGCCGTCACGGCGCCTTCTTCGGGCGGCACGAAGAACCGCCATTGCACATCGCCCCGAATGAACAGCGCCGCCTGCGACGCCAGCAGGAAGACGGCCGCCGCCAGAACCGGATAGCGCGCCCGAACCACCAGCCACATCAGCGGCCTGAAGGCGGTTTCACGCAGCTTTCGAAAGCCGCGGTTCACGACGCGCGAGGGCCAGTCGTACCAGCGTTCCTTCGCCCGCGACAACAGCGCGTGGTGCATGTGGTTGGGCAGGATGACGAAGCATTCGATCAGCGATGCGATCAGAACCGCCGTAACCGTTAGCGGAATGTCCTTGATCAGATTGCCAAAGCGCCCCCCGATCACGACAAGCGCCAGAAACGCGATCACCGTCGTGACCGAGGCGGCAAACACCGGCAGCGCCATGCGGGTGGCGGCCCGTTCGGCGGCCTCGGCGGGCGATTCACCCAGCTCGCGCGCCCGCCAGTCTGCATGTTCGCCAACCACGATGGCATCGTCCACCACGATGCCCAGCGTGATGATCAGCGCAAAAAGCGAGATCATGTTGAAGGTCAGGCCCATGGCATACATCGCCGCAATCGCGGCCAGCATCGCCACCGGAATCCCCGCCGCGACCCAGAATGCGGTTCGCGCGTTCAGGAACAGAAACAGCAGCGCCACCACCAGTGCCAGACCCATGGCACCGTTCTTGAGCAGCAGCTGCAACCGCCCCGAGATCACCTCGGCGCGGGTGCGCACCAGTTCGACATTGACGCCCGAGGGCAGCGTCGGCGCCAGTTCGCGCGCCGCCTTCTGTGCCGATGCCTGGATTGCCAGCGCATCGCCGGCAACCGACCGGTCCACACGCACGATGACGGCCGGGTTGTTTCCCACAAACAGCGCCCTGTCGCGGTCTGCCGCGCCGACCCGCACCTCGGCCACATCACCCAGCGTCAGAACCGCGCCGTCGGCCGCCCGTCGCAGCACGATGCCCGAGATCTCGTCGGCGCTGCGGCGCGGCGCGCCGGTTCGGACACGGGCGGTTCCGCCGCTTACCTCGCCGGCCGCACCGGCGCGGGTCTCGGCGTCGATGGCCCTTGCGATCTGGGCCATGGTCAGGTCATGCCGGATCAGCGACAGGGTTGAAACCTCGACCACGGTCTCGGGCGCGGCAATGCCGCGAATGGTCGTCCGGGTGACGCCCTCGGCAAACAGCCGCGCCACATATTCATCGGCAAACCGGCCGAGCTGGTCGATCCCGACCGGGCCGGTGATGACCACATCCGTAACCCGGTCGAACCAGCTGCCGCGACGAATGCGCGGCTCTTCGGCGCCGTCCGGCAGGGCGCTGGCCTCGGCCAGGGCGGTCAGCACATCGTCTTCGGCGCGGGTCATGTCGGTGCCGGGCTCGAAACTGACCGTAATCGTCGCCCGCCCCTCGGCAGACCGCGCCGTTGTGCCCTCGACCCCGTCAAGCTGCAGCAACACCGGTTCCAGCAGGTCGACAACGCCCATGTCCACGTCTTCGGCGCCGGCGCCGGGCCAGTTGACGGTGACGGTGATGTTGTCCGACACCACATCGGGAAAGAACTGTGCCCGCATGTTCGGCAGCGCGGCCAGGCCAGCCACCAGCATCAACGCAAGGATCAGGTTCGCCGCGGTGCGGTGGCGGGTGAAATACCGGAACATCCCGGCCGCACGCACCGCCATCATCTCGCGCCGTTCCGAAACGTTGCGCGCCACGGCCTCAGCCCCCGATGCGGGATTCGATGCGCGCGATCACCCCGGCGGGCACCTGATCGGCGGCAAGCTGCGAAAGAACCCGGGCGCGGGCCTCGGGCGGCATGCGCGTATCGGCCTCGACAAAGGCGACCAGGCGCGCGCGGCGTTCGGCATCCAGAACCACCATGCCGCCGGCGTCATTACCCGCGGCCGGGCCGGCGCCGGGGCGGCGTTCGGCTTCGCTGCTCATGCGGGCGATTGCGGGGCTTCCGACGGTCGCGGCATCGGCCTCCGGCGCCAGTGGCCGGACACGGATACCGGGGCCGAGGTTCGGGCCGCGTTCGGCCACGACACGGGCGCCGGCAAGATCGGGCGCGCGCACCAGCACATCCTGCCCCTGCCTGCGCACCACCTCGACCCGCGCGGCGCGCAACCTGTCGTCGTCGCCAAGCACCAGAATCTCGCCGCTGGCATCGACAGCCGTGGCCGGCAGCCGCGCAACCTGTGCAACCGCCGGCTCGGTCACCTGAAGGGCCACGAAATCACCGGGCCGAAACCCGCGCGGCGCGTCAAGCGAAACATAGATGAGCCGTCCGGTCATCGCCTCGCCCACGGCGGCCGAAACCCGAGACATGCGGCCGGTGGAATAGACTTCGGTTCCCATCACATCGAGCGTGACCAGAACCGGGCCATCGAACGGCCGCCCTTCGGCATCGGTCAGCCGTGCATACTGGGCGGTCGAGACCCGGAACGCCACTTCCAGCGCGTCGGGGTCGATGATCTGGCCAATCTTTTCGTTGGTGTTCAGCAGCCCGCCGGCAACCACGGACACACCGGTCAGCCGGCCGGCGAATTCGGCCCGCAGCTCGGTGTTCGCCAATCGCCGTTCCGCCTCGGCAAGCTGGATGCGGGCGCGGGCCAGCGCGGTTTCGGATTGCTCGCGCCGCGCTTCGGCCTGGGCCACCGACTGCCGGCGCGACACCACCGCCTGCGCGGCAGACGAAAGCGCGAGCTCGGCGGTTTCCACCGCCGCGTCCGTCCCGACCCCGCGCGACACCAGATCGCGCTGCCGGTCAAGCGCCCGCTGGCGCAGCTCTGCCTGCGCCTCGGCCGCGGCGCGATCCTCATGGGCCAGATCCACCGCCCGCGCGGCCTCGCGCAGGTCGGCCTCGGCGCGGGCAAGGTCGGCCGCGGCCAGATCGCGCGCCGCACGGGCATCGGCCGGGTCGATGCGCAGCAGAAGCTGGCCAGCCGCCACCATCGCCCCGTCGGCAAGCTCGGGTGCGACCTCGACAACCCGGCCGGCGGCCGGCGCGCGCAATTCGAGCGTCCGCAGCGACCGGACCTCGCCAAAGGTTTCGAGCACCGGCTCGACTGTCTGCGGCTCGAATTCCATCACCCGAACGGCAAAAACCCGCTCGCGGGCGAAACCGGGGCGCCCCGGATCGGCCGATCTGGCCTGTATCGCCGACCAGATACTGTGCCCGGCCATGGCCAGCAGGCCCAGCGTCAGCGACGCCATCACCAGACCGGCCAGACTGCGCGCAAGAAATCGCATCCCGGTTTCAGACCCCGCTTGAACCTTATACGGCTACGGACAACCCCGGCAGCCGGATGAAAAAGAATATCGGTGCTTCGGTCACGAATCCAACCCGCAAGGCAGAACCCACGGGTGTTGAACGTGTCTGGTGCCTATTTCCGTCGCCGATGTTCTTCGAGTCGGGGGAAAATCTCGACGAAATTGCACGGCCGGTGGCGGTAGTCGAATTGCAGCCGCAGGATTTCATCCCAAGCATCGCGACAGGCGCCGGGGCTGCCGGGCAGAGCGAACAGGTAGGTGCCCTGTGCAACCCCGGCACAGGCCCGCGACTGGATCGCCGAAGTGCCGATCTTGCCCAACGAAACCATGGTGAAGACGGTGCCGAAGGCCTCGATCTCCTTTTCATAGACATCGCGGTGGGCCTCTACCGTCACGTCTCGGCCGGTAAGGCCGGTGCCGCCGGTGGTCAGCACTGCATCAATGCCCGGATCGGCACACCAGACACGCAGATGTTCGGCTATCCGGTCGCGCTCGTCACGGCAGATGGCGCGAGCGGCAAGGACATGGCCGGCCCCGGTGATCCGTTCGGCCAGGGTATCGCCCGACCGGTCGTCGCCCTCGGTCCGGGTGTCGGACACGGTCAGCACCGCAAAGCGCACCGGCACGAATTCGAGGCTTTCGTCGATACGGTTCATCCATCCCCCCGCAGGCGCGCCTGGAGTGAAAGCAGATCCGCCCAGGCCTCGCGCTTGGCCGAGGGCGTGCGCAACAGATAAGCCGGATGAAACATCGGCAGCACCGGCAGGCCCAGCGCCCGGCTCCAGATGCCCCGACGCCGGGTGATCCCGCCGCCGCCGAGAATCGCCTGCAACGGCGTGTTGCCCATCAGCACCAGAACATCCGGCGCGGCAAGCTCTACATGACGCTCTACAAAGGGCAGCATCATGGCGCATTCCGCGGCCGTCGGGCGGCGGTTCTCGGGCGGGCGCCATGGCAGGATGTTGGTGATGTAGAGCGCGCGCCCGGTGTCGGGAAGCTCGCGGCCCATGCCGATGGCGGCAAACATCCGGTCCAGCAACTGGCCCGCGCGCCCCACAAAGGGCAGTCCGCGCAAGTCCTCGTCGCGGCCCGGCGCTTCGCCGATCACCATTACCCGCGCACCGGCCCGGCCATCGGCAAACACGCAGTTGCGGGCGCCGCGGCGCAGTTCGCAATGGGGAAAAGCCGCCATCGCCTCGGCCAGTGCGGCAAGGTCGGCAGCGGCCGCCGCCGCCTGTCGCGCCGCGATGACCGGATCCTCGGACACCGGGGCCGATGGCGCCGCCGCAGATGCCGCAGGCGGGGCCGGCCGTGGCGCAGGCGCCCTTGCCGGCGGCGAATCGCCCAGCGCGTAACGATCCACCGGCGCATCCCCGATCGCCTCGTCAGCGCCGAGTTCGATCTGCCATTCCAGCAGCGCGCGCAGGGTATCGTGGTCCATCCCGTCCAGCATGATGCCAGACTATGCCTGGCGCAAAGAAGCGTAAAGCGGCCTTGTCCGGTGCCGGGGGGATTTCTATAAGCGGGCAAACCGCAAGGGGTCGCCATGACTTTCCGCGCCAGGCATCTGCTGGGGATCGAACATCTTGCGCCGGCGGAAATCGTTGCGCTGCTTGATCTTGCCGAAGACTATGTGCGGCTGAACCGCTCGACCAGCAAGCACGGCGAAACGCTGGCCGGCCTGACTCAGATCAACATGTTCTTCGAGGCCTCCACCCGCACCCAGGCCAGTTTCGAACTGGCCGGCAAGCGGCTTGGCGCCGATGTGATGAATATGGCGATGGCCCATTCCAGCCTCAAGAAGGGCGAGACCCTGATCGACACGGCGCTGACGCTGAACGCCATGCGCCCCGATCTGCTGGTGGTGCGCCATCCCAGTTCCGGCGCGGTCGACCTGCTGGCGCAAAAGGTCACCTGCGCGGTGCTCAACGCCGGCGACGGCCGGCACGAACACCCGACCCAGGCGCTGCTGGATGCTCTGACCATCCGCCGTGCCAAGGGCCGGCTGCACCGGCTGACAGTGGCGATCTGCGGCGACATCGCCCACAGCCGCGTGGCGCGTTCGAACCTGATCCTGCTGGGCAAGATGGAAAACCGCGTGCGGCTGGTCGGCCCGCCAACGCTGATGCCCGCCGGTGCGGCCGATCTGGGCTGCGAGGTGTTCGACGACATGCGCGCCGGGCTCGACGGGGCTGATGTGGTGATGATGCTGCGCCTGCAGAAGGAACGCATGGACGGCGCCTTCATCCCCTCCGAGCGCGAATACTATCACCGCTACGGGCTGGACGCGGACAAGCTCGGCCATGCCAGCCCCGACGCCATCGTGATGCACCCCGGCCCGATGAACCGGGGCGTCGAGATCGACGGCACCATCGCCGACGACATCAACCGCAGCGTGATCCAGGAACAGGTCGAAATGGGTGTGGCGGTGCGCATGGCGGCCATGGACCTGCTGGCGCGCAACCTGCGCGCCGCGCGTGACGAGGAGGCCGCCGATGGCTGAGCGACGTCCGGCACCCGAAATGGAAAAGGGCGAAAAGCTGTTGCGCGAGATTGCCTCGGACCGCAGCACCTACTGGCGCGATCATGGCGTGATGGCCGCGCTCGGCATGGCGGTTGTCGGTGGCATCCTCTGGGCCATCGGAAACCCGCATGTGGCAATCGGGGCACTGGGCGCACCGCTGGCGATCGGGGCGCGGGCGCTCTACCTCGCGTCCGAACAGTTTTCCAACCGCTGGTGGCTGACCGACCGGCGGCTGATCCTGCCCGACGGCCGCCGACAGGTGATGCTGCTCGAGGTCGAGATGGTGCGCCGCCTGTTCGGCGATGTGCAGCTTGTCACCCGTTCGGGAGACAAGCACCTGATCAAGCATGTTGCCGACGCTCCGGCACTCGCCATCGAGATCGAGCGCGCCCGCCAGCAGCGCGCCCAGCGCCGCAAGGGCTGAACCGGTGCAGGCCGCCCTT